>JALSSK010000155.1 GCA_026984335.1 Rhodothermales bacterium | reverse complement strand
CAATCCCTTGAGGTCGTCGGCGCGGCAGTGCGGCACGAGTAGGTAGAAGTTGCCTCCGCCGTCGTAGAGCAGGTTGGCAGCCCGCAGGTCGAGTCGGTCCAGCAGGAAGCGGGCGACGACCCCGGTGAGCATCTGCACGTAGAACGACCGTGCCTTGAGCTGTTTGGCGGCGCCCTTCGACTTGATGGTGAAGATGAAGTCCTGAATCCCCGACACGTCGCCGCGCACGAGCAAACACGGAGCCGGAAGATTCTTGTAGTCAGGGCTGAGGATAAGGTCCTCCCTGTCCCGCCAAGAGCCTCGTTCGTATTCGTCGAAAAGACAAAGAGCGATGGCGGCCACCGTGCGGGAATGGTCGAACAGGTTGATGTCGGGGACGGACAGTCGTTCCACGTTGTTGAACTTGACCGGCGTCTGGGCAGGCACGGCGTGGAGGTATTTCTCCATCAGCGCATAAAGTCCATCTTCCGTCTCGATGCTTTCAAATTCCTCCAGGAAACTCCGGACCAGTCGCGGATAGGGATTGTCCCCGAAAGCAGGAGAGCGATGGAGGGGGAACAGTGCTTCACGTTGAAGGGAGAGCGGTCCCGCATCGAGATAACACCGGGCATCCAGGGTTATTTTGCTGTCCGGGTTGTCCGGGTCGGGCATGCTGATGTCGGCAAAGGGAGACTGGAGCCGGGCCAGAAAATATTTCTGTGGTTCCAGCGCAGCATCTACTTCGCGTTCGGCAGAGGCGCAGTCATCGGCGATGCGGAGCAGCTTCAGGAGAACCCCTTTTCGGTCGATGGGCTCATAGTCCTGTTTGGACCTGTCACGGCCCCGGTGATGCCAGAGGGCCAGGGATTCGGAGGCCCCGGGCAGGAAGTCTTTTTGCCCGGCATAGTGTCGGATGAAGGCGGCCGAGTAAAGCCGGTGGGCATAGTCCCGCGAGGCTTCACCGCTGCGTTCGTAGGCCTTGGTTCGTTGCTTCCATTCCTCCAGTTTACCCCGTTCGATAAACTTGCCCAGATCGTGGAGAAGGGCCCCGATATAAAGCGCCTCGCGTTCCATAGGATCGATCATTATTGGAGGTTCATTCTGCAATGTCAATGCAAGGCCCCGAAGCCGCTGCCGGTGAGTTCGCCGACGCCGACGGTCCAGGCGAAGGCGAGGGCTTCGGGCGTCCCGGCGATGGTCACGGGACACAGGCTGCCCTTGTGATGAATGCCCTTGATGGTCGTCAATTTCGGGTGGGCCTTTCGGTAGGAGCGGTCGAAGGAGACCTCAGCATTCAGATGCTCACCGGCAAAGCCGGCGGCGGCCAATTTCTTGCGCAATGTTTGGGTCAGCACTTCGTCGGCCCGGGGATCGTCCCAGAGGAGATATTCCTGCGAGTGATCCGGGCGATGGCGCCGCGCGATCACCGGAGAGGCCGCGCGAAAGGTGTGCGGGCTCTTCCAGGTAGGGAAAGGGACCGTTTCGAGGGTCCTGACGCGCATCCCGGAAAAGAGCTCGGGGACGCTCAGAATGCCCTCGGTCAGCCGGCGGGTCGGGTCGTATCCCCAGAACCCCAGCGTCCACGTGGCGCCGTGCGGGAAGTGCAGGGCGCCGTTTCGCGTCTCGGCGCCTTTGAGCCAACCCATGGAGTAAAGGCTCATGGCATTGTGCTCGGGATTGGAGGGGCCGAGCCATTTGTGAAGCACCCCCAGGAGGCGGTGAACGTGGTTGAAAGGAACGGGGGAAGTATTGGGCGATAGGTGGAGACGGAAACGCATGGGCACTGCGCTCGGAATCGTGAAAGCTTCGAGGAGGAAAAAATATCGGGATGAATGATTCTCCAAACCCTGTTCGTCGAATTCACGAAAGGAATGCTGAATTCAGAAAAAGAGAGGCGGTGTCTCAAAGAATCTCATAAATCCTTAAGTAATCATGCATCGATGTCTAATGCAAGGGTTTGCCCGGCAAAGCTGGACTTTTCTTTCGGAAACGGGGGGCGTCGAGGGGGCTGGAGAGCCGCCCCTCCATCCATTACCACGTGCGGGAGGATGTTCGGCTCCGGTCCGGGACGACGTGTTTTCAACGTGCGGGCCGGTCCGGAGCCGGTGCGGCATCGAACCGAAGGCCGCCGCCGGCCGATCCTCCGGACCCTGCGCGCCCGGGCGCTCCACGCTGCCTTATCGATGGGGCAAAGCCGGAGAATCTTGCGTACCTTTATCCGAAACATCCACGAACCCTCGAAACCTGCGATCCCCATGCCCGCGCCTGCCAGACCCCTGTACTACGCCGACTACCTCGGCCTCGACCGGCTCCTCGATTGCCAGACCCTCGAGAGCGCCGCACACGGAACACCCGCTCACGACGAGATGCTCTTCATCATCGTCCATCAGGCCTATGAGCTGTGGTTCAAACAGATCCTGTGGGAACTCGACGACGTGCTTCGTCGCTTCGGCGGCCCGGTCGTGGAGGAGGCGGACGTCGGGCGGGCGGTGACGCGCCTCGGGCGCATCGTCGAAATCCAGCGCGTGCTGCTCCAGCACATCGACGTGCTCGAAACGATGACCCCGCTCGATTTCCTCGACTTCCGGGACCATCTCATCCCCGCCTCGGGTTTCCAGAGTGTGCAGTTCCGGCTCATCGAGAACCGTCTGGGGATGCGGCGCGAGGAGCGGGCGAATTTCAGCGCGGCGCCCTACACCTCCCGGCTCAAGCCCGAGGACCGCGCGCGGATCGAGGCCGCCGAGGATGAACCCTCGCTCTTCGACCGGGTCGAGCGGTGGCTGGCGCGCACCCCTTTCCTCCAGTTCGGCGATTTCGACTTCTGGCGCGAGTACCGCTCCGCCGTGGAGGCCATGCTCGAGGCCGACCGCCGGCACATCCGTACGAATCCGACGCTGACCGACGAGGAGAAGGGCCGGCAGCTCCGCAAGCTCGAAGCGACGAGGGCCGACTTCGAGGCCCTCTTCGACGCCGACCGGCACGCGGCGCTCGTGGCGCAGGGAGCGCGCCGCTTGTCGCATCAGGCCCTCCTTGCCGCGCTTCTCATCAACCTCTATCGGGACGAGCCGATCCTTCAACTGCCCTTCCGGCTCCTTAGCCTGCTCGTGGACGTGGACGAGAACTTTACCACGTGGCGCTACCGGCACGCCCTGATGGTCCACCGCATGATAGGGGCGAAGATCGGAACGGGCGGCTCGTCCGGGCACGAATACCTTCGGGAGGCCGCCGAGCGCAACAAGGTCTTCACCGATCTGATCAACCTCTCGACGTACCTCATCCCGCGCTCGGCCCTGCCCGCCCTGCCTCCGGAAGTGTCTCGCACGATGGGGTTTCGGTTTTCTATGGAGAACGAATAGATAGCGCGCTTGTAGTTTTGCGTAATATTCCATAGAATTGCGCGCCGGCCGCGCCCGCTTCCACCTCCATTCGCGCGCATCCACCTGCCATACGGCTCATTGGGAGGGAAGTACTTCAGCCGCATGTCTGCTCCGGGAGTGTGGACCCGTGCCGTCGGTGCACCGGGTTCGGTGGCAACCACTCTTGTTTCACGTTTCTGGAGATACGTCATGAAGCATCGAAGTACGATGGCCGTGGGAATGTTGGTGTTGAGTCTGTTTGCGTGGGAGGCGCAGGCGCAGGTCCGTCGCGTGGCCCGCGCCACGCGGGTGCATACCTCGCAGCCGCTCCGCGCGATGGCGCCCGCACGGGGGCCGCAGCGATCGGCGCCCTATGCCGTGCCCAACAAGTTCCAAAAGTTCACCGCGGCGGAGGCCCGGGCCGACCGC
>JALSSK010000154.1 GCA_026984335.1 Rhodothermales bacterium | reverse complement strand
AGGAAAGGGAGCAGGAAAACGCCCGCGCATCATCCGGATTGGCCCCGGAGGTCGCGCGCGGCGCATCCGATATGCTGTTCAAACAAATAATGTTTCCGCTCCGGCGGCGCGGCAGCCTTTTTCCCCTCGGGCGCTTCCGCCGTCCCGGCCATCACTCGTACCGTCGCTCGCGCCACGTTCGCGCGGAGGCGGGGGCGGGTTCGATGCGAAAGCGGAGGCGCCCGAGCACCCGCCCCGTCTCCGTGACCACCTCCACGCGCCACGCGCCGGGATGCACGTATCGCTTCCACGTCACGCCCCGGTAGCCGTGGTCCCGCCCGCCCGCGAGCGCGTAGCCGATGCGATCCGTCTCCACCCACGTCCCGCGCGCCTCGTCGAAGTACGCCCACGCGTGAAAGACCTTCGTCGTGAGCTCGGTCGGCGCGAAGACGGCCGTGAAACAGTACACGGTATCGCCCTCGGCATACCGGAAGCGCCGGTCCGAATCGAGCCAATAGCGGCCCGGCGTCGGTTCATACCGGAGCACGAACGCCGTCCCCTCGCGCCGGACCTGATGGTATACGCCGCCGTCGCGGAGGGCCAGCGGCACGGGCGGAATCCAGTTCCGGTGATAAAAGAGGTTCATCAGCCCGAACAGCCCCACGACGAGGCCGAGCGCGTACGCGGTCTGCCGCCCGCCGAGCGCGCGCCGCACCCGGAGCAGGGCGATCATCGCGCCGAGGAGCGCCACGCTCACCGCTCCGGCGGCGAGAAACACGGCGTAATCGAGCCGCTTCGTCACGACGGGAAGGAAGAAGACGAGAAATGAAAAGGCGGCAAGGAAATAGAGCGCCAGCAGCAGATAGACGTTCGCCGCCCGCCGGTGCAAAAACTCGTTGCCCACGAGCAGGGCCACGAGCACGACGAGGTACAGCGAACTCTCCGTCCACGAAGCGCTCCGGGCATAGAAGACGACGTAGGCGCTGAAGAGCGCGCCCAGGAGAAACTGAATCGCCGGAGGAATCCACGCGCCGTACCGCTCGGTCCACGGCTGCCGGAGACGCCCCGAGGCCCCGAGGACGCCGACCACGATGAGCCCGCCCGCGAGCGTCAGGTAGACGAACAGCACGAGGTTGTCGAAGGCGGCGTCGATGCGCCGGAGCGTGAGCGCGTCCCACGCCACGCCGCCGAAGAAGAAGACGACGGGCATCGTGCGCCGGTGACGTTCGAGGAACGCCGACGCCTTCCGGCCGAGCGGGCCGCGAACGACCCGGCGAAAGAGCCGCCCGACGCGCTTGCGGAAAGAGGATACGGCCATGCGGCGCTCCACGCGGCTTCGGCTCAGTCCTTCCGACCCGCGACCGGCGGCGCGACCGGGCGGGCGGCGACGGGACGCCCCTTCGGCGCTTCGGCCTTCGGACGCCGCCACAGCGGCACCGACGAGCACGGCTCGCCGTACATCAGCTTTTGCGCCACCGCCTGAAGCTTCCGCGTGGCGATCACGAAGGCGTTCGTCGGGACCGTCCGGTTCCCGCATCCTTTCACCACCACGATGCGCCCCGCATACCGCGACCAGTCCTCGGCTTCGAGCGCCCGCGTGAAATGGTCGCGGATGAGGTCCCCGGCCCGGCCATGGGCCACCGAGCGCGCGACGCCGTCGAGCTTCGAAGCCACGAGCATGTACGCCCACACCGGCACGATGGCGTCCGCCGAGCAATAGACCGCCACGTGCGCGCCCGCATACTGCGACCAGTCGTGCGCCTTCACGTGCGCCCGAAACTCCCGCTCGCGGAGCACGAGCCCCTGCACGAGGAACGGCTCCAGGTCGAGCTCGACCACCGGCGCGCCGTCCCACAGCGCCTCCAGGTTGTACACTTCGATGTCGCTCTCGGCGACGCGGTTGAGGATCGGTTCCATGATTCGAATCGGATGGATCGGGTGGAAAAACGGATGCCGTTCACACTACGGAATACGCACTCCGGGACTATGCCTCGACGCTCTCTTCGCGGAGCGTTTCGAGGGCTTCGCGAACGGCCCGTAGGGCGAAGGTCGCTTCCGCTTCGGTGGTGAAGCGTCCGAGGCTGAAGCGGAGCGTGGCGGCGGCGTCATCGTCGGAGAGGCCGAGCGCTTTGAGGACGTGGCTCGGCTTGCCTGAGCCGGAGGAGCACGCGCTGCCCGGCGAGAGCGCCAGAGCGCGAAGCCGCGCCATCAGCCGGTCGGCCCGCACCCCGGGGAACGTGACGCTCGCCGTCTGCGGCAGGCGCGGCGCGTCGCCGCCGTTGATGCGCGCGCCGGGATGCGCTTCGAGGAAAGCGGCCTCCATGCGGTCGCGGAGGGCGCGGAGACGGTCGGCCTCTTCCGGCAGCGCCTCCCGCGCGAGGGTCGCCGCCGCCCCCATCCCGACGATGCCCGGCACGTTGAGCGTGCTTCCGCGCAGGCCGCCCTCCTGCCCGCCTCCGTCGAGCAGCGGCGCGAGGCGCACGCGCGGGCGTCGCCGCCGCACGTACAACGCACCGACACCCTTCGGCCCGTAAAACTTGTGCGCCGAGCACGCGAGCAGATCGACGTTCTCGACCGACACCGGGATCTTGCCGACGGCCTGCGTGGCGTCGCACAGAAAGAGCGCGCCGCGCGCGCGCACCACCGCGCCGATCTCGGCCACGGGATGGAGCACGCCCGTCTCATTGTTCGCCCACATCGCCGCCACGAGGATGGTCTCGTCCGTCATCGCCTCGGCCACCGCCTCGGGCGTCACCCGGCCGTCCGGCCCGACGGGCAGCGTGGTCACGGTGAAGCCGCGCCGTTCGAGCGCCCGGCAGGCCCCGAGGACGGCCTTGTGCTCCGTCGCCACGGTGACCACGTGCCGGCCCTTCGGCGCGTACACCTCCGCCGCGCCCTTGACGGCCGTGTTGATCGCCTCGGTCGCGCCGCTCGTGAAGAGGATCGCTTCCGGCTCCGCGCCGAGGAGGGCGGCGAGTTCCTCCCGCGCCTGCGCGACGGCCTCCGCCGCCGCCCACCCGAAGGCGTGCGCCTTGCTCGACGCGTTGCCGTAGTGCTCGGAGAAATACGGGAGCATCCGCTCCAGCGCGCGCGGGTCGACCGGCGTGGTGGCGTTGTAGTCGAGGTAGAGGGGCAGCTTCATGCGTCGTTCCGGTGTGTGCCCGTGAAACGGCGCGGACGAGAGGGGGTTTCGGGTCCATGGGGCGGCTTTTGCGGGGGAACCTCGTCGCCCGGCTCCCGCGCCACGTCCAGAAGCGGCATCTTCATCAGTCCTTTCACCGTCTCGTGCTCCGGGTCGTCGAAGGCGTCGAGGCCGAAGCGGATCTCGGCGGGGTTCTTCCGCAGCCGAAACGAGCGTCCGAGGCGATCCCACACCGAGAGGAAGGCGCCGTAGTTCGAGTCGGTCTCGGGCTGCAACCGGGAATGATGCACCTTGTGCATGGCGGGCGTGACGATGACGGCCCGGAGCGCGCGGTCGAGCCGCTCGGGCAGCGCGATGTTCGCGTGATGAAACTGCACGACGGCGAACATCATCGTCTCATAAAGCACGAGCTCCCATACGTAGGCCCCGAAGAGCGCGATGAGCGGGATGCGAAGCGCCGAGGAGAGAAAGATCTCGCCGACGTGAAAGCGGCCCGCCGTGGTCACGTCCATCTGCGCGTCGGCATGGTGAACGCGGTGGAAGCGCCACAGAAAGGGGATGCGGTGGTTGATGCGGTGCCACGTGTACGTCCACGCGTCGAAGAGGAGGATGATGCCGAGCGCGTGCGCCCACGCCGGGAGGCCGA
>JALSSK010000153.1 GCA_026984335.1 Rhodothermales bacterium | reverse complement strand
AAATTGCCAGGCTCCGGTGGGTGAAAAACTCCTTGACCGGAGCGGCGTAAAGTCATCATGATCCGGACCCTTTCTAAATTGGTGATAGGCATAAACGTTCGTGCTCTTCGTAAACCTTCCGGCCACTTCCTGTGCAAACGTTTCATTCCCGCCATTATTGGGGCGCACGTCAATGATCAACGCTTTAAAATCCCTGTACCCGTTCATCCGCTCGTGAAACCGAGCGACGTCTTCGGAGATCTCACCGCTCCAGCTTTCGATCAAAATGTAGCCGATCGCATCGCCCACGTCGCCAAACCGAAAGACGGCGTTCGGGGAAGAAGTCACATTCCCCTGAAAGTACCTGTCGAAAAAACCATTTTTATAATTGTAATTGATCTCGATTTCACGAGTATACAGCCTAACCTCTCTTCCCATTTTATCCGTAAGCCCCACGTGCCAATCCTTCAATTCTTTCAACATGGGCGCAACAGCATTATCTATGAAATACAAATAGGTTACTTCATTCATCAATCGCGATTCGTATTTCCGCTTCAGGGCATTCCAGTCTATATTTTTCTGACTGAAATACGAATAATGAAGGTCAAAATCCCGCCATATTTCATTGAACGAATCGAGGTAATCCTCGGGCCGGTCACTCCGGCTGTCCTCTGAACAGCTTGCCGGGACGCACATCGCCACAAGAATACCTATCAAACGGATCCGATACATGGCCCTTCCGAAAATTTTGCTCCTTCCACCCCGGATCGGGGAGTCCATCCGATTCCGCTTACCGATGCCGGGACCGTTCCTCCGTAGTGCGTATTTCGCAAAAAGAGGCGCCGGCGTACGTCAAAGCCGACCTTGCGCCCTACGCGCTGCGAAGATCGAATGCCGATAAACGGCTCCGCGCCATACGGACATTCCCGAACCGAATCCGTATAAACTCCTCTCCTTGCCGGTCCCCTTTGGAACCCGGGCTTTCCCGGGAAAAGCGACGCCCGGGGTTCGATCCGGAGATAGCAATCGACCCCAAAACGCCCGGCGCATTTCCGCGCACGATTTTCTGTTATGAGAGGTGACCTCCGGGAGTTCCTGTTCTTGCGAACGGGCGCCCGTGGGATCGAAGCGGCGGTTGTTATCCTGACGCGGCATGCGTACTATTCCTCCACGTGGATGCACCCTCGGAGCAAACGGCTTATGCGGACCGTCACACCGTCCCTTCCTTCCTCACGCACGCTTCTCCTCGCCGCGGTGGTGTCGGCGCTGATCCTCGCGGCGTGCGGCACGGACGAGCCGGCCTCCAAAGCGCCGCTCCCCACACCCGCCGTCGCGCCCGACACGCTCGTCGCGCCCGCCGCCGACACGACCGCCGCCGACACGACCGCCGGAGGCGCGACCGCCGGAGGCGCGAGGCTCGCCCCTCCGCCCGAGGACGCCGAGCTCGACAGTTTGCGTCGTGAGATCGAAGCGTTGCGCGCGCTCGTCACGGCGCGCCCCCCCGCCCCGCCCTCGGACACGGCCCGCGCCGCCGCCGACACCCTCTCCGTGACCGAACGCCTGCGCGACACGGCGCAGGGACTCCAGTTCGTCGGGTTCCGCATCTTCTGGGCCGCGCTCGTGCTCGTGCTCACGTTCTTCGTCATCAAGGGAATCGTGCGGCTTCTCGAAACGCTCTCTGAGCAAAGCGCCACGCGGCGGCTCTTCTTCAAAAAGCTCATCCCCATCGTCCGCCTGCTCACGTGGACCGCGGCGATCTATTACGTCATCGCAGGCGTCTTCCGGGTCAATCAGGGGCAGTTGCTGGCCGCCTCGGCGGCGATCGGCGTGGCGGTGGGGTTCGCCGCGCAGGACGTGCTCAAGAACATCTTCGGCGGGCTGCTCATCATCCTCGACCAGCCGTTCCAGGTGGGCGACAAGATCCGCGTGGGCGGCACGTACGGCGAGGTCGTCTCCATCGGTCTCCGCTCGACCCGCATCGTCACGCTCGACGACAACCTCGTCTCGGTGCCGAACGCGCAGGTCGTCGACGGGCAGGTGGCCAACGCCAACGCGGGCGCGCTCGACTGTCAGGTGGTGACGGACCTCTATCTGCCGGGATGGATCGATGTGAAGGCCGCCAAAGCCATCGCCTATCAGGCCGCCGCCATGTCGCGCTACGTATATCTCAACAAGCCGGTGGTGGTGCTGGTCAAGGACGAGTTCAAAGAGACGTTTCTGACGCACCTCGTGGTGAAGGCGTACGTCCTCGACACGCGGTACGAATCCGTCTTCGCGAGTGAGGTGACCGAGACGGCCAAAGCCGAGTTTCTCCGCCGGGGGATGCTCCGGCCCGCCGGTCGAGACGTCTTCACCGAGCCCTTCGAAATCGCCGCAGAGCCGCCTCCCGACCGTCCGTCCGACGAAGCGCCGCGCACGGAGGAGGGAGCGACATGACCGCGAACCCGACGCCTCCCGTGGCGGAGCCGACGGCGACGTCTCCCTCCACGACGCCCCGCACGCCGACGCCCCGGCCCTGGCTCGAAGCCGCCGAGACGACCGCGCGGCTGGTGGAGCGCCTCGACGCGGCCGAGGCCGAACTGCGGCGGCAGTGGATCGAGCGGGTGGAGGGCGAATTGCTGACGCCCCTGCGCAAAGCCGTGCGCGCGGCGGCGGAAGAGCACCGGCGGCTCGTCGAAGCGGCGGCCTTCGAGACGGAGCCTGCCGCCGATGTGGAAGAAGCGTGGGCGCGGCTGGAGACGTACCGGCAGGCCGTCACGGAGCGTGTGCTCACGCCGGTGTACGAGCGGCTGACCACGCTCGCCCCCGGCCGGACCCTCGGCGAGACGTTTCAGGAGATGCTCGAAGCGCTGGCCGCGCGCTCCGCCGAAGCGCCCGAGTGGATCACCCTGCCCGAGCCGCCCGACCTCTTCGCGCCCGCACCGGGCGACCCGCCGGCGACACGCCTCAAAAAAGCCTCTTTTCGCCTCCGTCGCCGTCTCTCCCACGCGCGTCTTCGTGGGGCCAACACCCTCCGGCGACTCTTCCGGCGGCCCCTCCGCCCGCTCCCCCCGCACGGACACAGCCTGCCCCTGCGCATGCTCTTCGAGTATCACCTGCGCTATCGACTGCCGCTGCGATACGTCCCCGCGCACGAGGCCGCACAACAGGCGGCGGCGCAGGCCGTGGCGCGGCTCGAGGACGCCTTCACGGCATGGAAAGACGCGCTCTTCGACGCCGAACTCGTCCTCGACCGCCCGCGCCTTCGTCATCCGGTGGCGCTCCGGTGGCCCGCGTTCCTAAGGCCGGAAGACACGGCGGAAGATGCGGCGGAAGATGCGGCGGAGACGCCCGCTTCGAACGACGTTTTTGCGCATACGCCGCCGGCCGAGGGCGCCCTTCAGCACGCCCTCGACGCCGTGGCCGACCTCCCGCCCCTCGAGGCGCCTTTCGACGAGGAGCGGATCCGCTATGCCGCGCAACTGCTCGCGCTCGACATCCGCTATGCCGGTCCGCCCCTTTTCGACCTGGATCGGCGCGCGCTCCCTCCGCCCGAGCGTCTGCCCGCCGCCCGGGTGCAGGCACGGCAACGCGTGTGGGCCGCCTGGCATGCGCAGGCCCGCAACCGGCTGCGGCTCGACCGCCGCATGATGACCCTCCGCACCGAGTTGCTCGACCTCGAAACGACGTTCCTCCGGGAGACCGCCGCCGCGACGCTCGCCCCCGTCTTCGACACGTTCGGCCGGATGCTCGATGACCTCCACGAGACGCGCGCACGGGCCGACGAGGCCTGCAACGCCGCGTCCGGCGAGCCCGACCGCCTCGCCGAGAGGCTCGGCGACCTCCACGCCGTTATCACCGCCCGCCTCGACGAGGCCCTGCGCAACCTCCCCGGCCTCGTCTCCTCCGATCAGGCGCTGGCCCGGCCCGGGCAGGAGACATGGGCGGAGATCCTCCGGCTCCTCTCTGCGCTCCCCGCCACGCTGACGATCCACCCGCCGCAACCCGACGGGCAGACCCGCATCGACCCGGAGAGACGCGCTTTCGACCTGAAACTTCGCGACCTCGCGTTGAACACGCTCACCGTTCCTCTTCCGGAACGTCTCCGCCCGGCGGCCGACCCTTTCCGCCGGAAGGTCGTCCACGTGTGGGCCGAGACGGAACAGGCGCTCCACATCGTGCAATACAACCTCAACGCTGCCCTCGAGGAGCTGGCGGAGCCGCACGCGGACCGGGCCGAGACGTCCGGCGAGCCGGAGAGACCGCACGATCCGGAGGCCGCCGCCTGTGAGCTGACCACCGGCGGCCTGACGCGCGCCGCCCAATTGCTCACCGGGCTGGCCCGCTCGCTCCGGGAACCGTGGGAGACCTTCGAAAGCAACGTCGTCCGGGTCTTTTCCGAAGACTGGGCGGCGCTGCACCGTCAGGTGCGCGCGCGGGGCGCGATGGCCGAGCAATGGATGGGCATCCGGGCGCAACTCAAGCGCCGTACGGCGTCGCTCCGCCGCATGCTCGACGCCGGGCTCGAACGGGTCGGGGATCGGCTCCGGCGTCTCTTCCGCCTCGGTCGGCGACGGGCGCAGGAACTCATCCGTCAGGGCCAGTCGGCCGTCGGCGTCTCCGACGAAGACGCCGACGCCGCGCTTCAGACGCTCGACGCCCTGAACAGCGTCGAGGCCCTGCAGCAACGCCTCCCCCTCATCTACCGCCGCCTCTTCTCCTTCGAGCCGCTCACGGAACCCTCACTGCTGGAGAACCGCACGCGCGACCTCGTCCGGGTGCGCCGCCACTTCGAGCGCTGGCGGGAGGGACGCCAGAGCAACGCGTTGATCTTCACGGCCCTCCCGGGCGCGGGCCGAACGAGCTTTTTGAACGCCGTACGCGCCGCGGCCCTCGAAAACGTCGACGCGCGCCTCCTGTCTCTGCACGAACGCATCATGGACGAGACGGCGCTGGCCGGCCGCCTCGCCGGCGCCCTCGACGTCGCCCTCGACGCGCCGCCCTCGCTCGCCGCCCTCGAAGCCGCCCTGGCGCAGACGCCCCGACCCGACCCGCCGCGCGCCTGCCTGCTCGACAATCTCGAAGAGCTGATGCTCCGCGCGCCCGACGGCCTGGCGCTCATCGAACGGCTGCTCCTCACCTTCTCCCGCACGGACGCGCACGTCTACTGGCTGGCCGGCATCAATGCGTACGCCTGGCGCCTGCTTCAGCAAACCCTCCCCGCAGCCGCGGACCTGACCTCGGTGCAGGCGCTCCCCCCCATCGACGCCTCCGCGCTCGAAACGCTCATCCTCAGTCGTCACCGGCGCAGCGGGATGCCCCTCCGCTTCGAAGCCCCGCCGGGGCTGCCCACGCTCCAACGCCCCCGCCTCCGACGCGGGAAAACGGAAGAGGAACTCCAGGCAACCTATCGACAGCATTACTTCAATCGGCTCTTCAGGCTCAGCGGACAAAACATCCGGCTCGCGCTTTTCTACTGGCTCCGGTCCGCCGACTTCGAGGCCCACGACGACGCGCTCGTCATCCACCCCATCAAGCCCCTCGACTTCAGCTTTTTCAATGCCTTTGATCTGGCGCGCGCCTTCACCCTGAACGCCTTCCTGCGCCATGGCACGCTGTCGCTCGAAGAACACAACCGCATCTTCCGGCTCGCAGAGGAGGAAGGCGCGCAGCTCCTCGAAGCGCTCCTCAACCAGCGCATCATCCAGCCGCTGCGAAGCGCCCCGGACGCCCCCGGCGGTGTTCCCCCGGAGGCGCGCTGTCGCCTCCACCCCCTGCTCCTTCATCCCCTCACCGAGTTCCTCCGCAACCGGCACATCGTGTACTGAGGCGAAGCGCCCGGCGTCCGCATGCGCCCCGCCCCGGCGACCCGCGCGCCGTCAGAACGTCCGGCCGATGCTCAGATGAAGGTTGAAACGGTTGAGGAAACGTTTGGGCGGCGGGTCCGCGCGAGCCCCGATGTCGTACAAAAACCGCTCTTCGGGACGCTGGAGGTCTTCATCGGAGGGATTGAGCTTGAACGCGACGTCGAAGCGCACCGGCCCGACGGGCGTCCGATAACGCACCCCCGCGCCGACGCCATACTTGATCTTCCGGAAATCGAAGAGGTCCTCTTTTCCCAGGATGGGGTTGCCGTTCGCGTCTCGGAGGACGCGGCCCTGCTCGTCGCGGAGCAAGGTCCCCGAGACCTGTCCGGCGTCGAGGAACGTAGCCAGCCCCCACCTCGAGCCGAGGCCCGGAAACGGCCACCGCACCTCGACGCTGCCGACCATGCGCCCCTCACCGCCGACGGCTTCGTAGATGAAGCGCGTGGAGTCCCGTCCGACGGGACGCGCGTACTTCTCTCCGAGCAACTGCAGCGCCCAACCCCGCACGTCCCCGCTGCCGCCCGCGTAGAACCGCACCGGATCAAAGCGGAACTCGACCTGCTGGTCGTTCTGTGCGCGGCTGCTTCCGAAGGGCCGAAGCCGTCCGACCGAGACCCGCGCGCTCATGCTGACGCGGTCGGTCAGCGGCAGATAGCCGACCGCTTCGAGCGCCGCCTTGAAATACGCCACCCCCGAGTTCAGGAGGCCGGCGCCTTCGACGGAGGGGCGAATCAGGAAACCGCGCCGGGGGTTCTGGAAATTGTTCACCCGGCCCATGGTCGCTCCGGCAAAGAGGACGTTGCGGTTGTACACGTTGAGCGTGTCGGCGAGGGGGCTTCCGCCGAGGGGAACGGCGCGCGCGAAGGTGTGCTGGAGCGTGAGCGTCCGGAACGAGAGCAGTTCGTAGACGAACGTGGTGTTCACCCCGAACTCGTAGAACCGGGCGCCGAGCTGGTTCTGGTCGTCGTACCAGGAGAGGAACGGCGCGAAGAAGGCCGACAGACGCGTGGTGAAGAGATACGGTTGCCGCAGGGAGGCCGAGACATTGAAGCTCCGGACGGCCTGGCGATCGGTCTGGGGCAGGGAAAGCCATCCCGTCCGCCATCGCGCCGAGAGGGTGAACTGACGGGCGCTCCCGAGGAAGTTCCGGTGTTGCCCGTCGGTCTGAAGGAGCAGACCGTCCTCGCGCGCCCATCCGGTTTCCGCCGTCACGTAGCGGGGCCGGGCCTCCCGCACACGCACGCGCACCGTGACGGTGCTGTCGCGGGGCTGCGCCTCCGGAGCGGGCGGGACCTCCACCAGCGCCACCCGGAACAGGTTCAACCCGAAGAGCTCCCGCTGACCCCGCACGAGCCGGCTGTTGGAGAAACGCATCCCTTTCCTGAACGGCAATTCCCGACGCACCACCTGCGCGCTCACCGACCGGTTGCCCTCCACGATCACCTCGTCGAAATACGCCATCGGCCCGGCATCGACGGTGAAGTGGAGATCGACCTTGTGCGCCGCCGAGTCGGTCTGAGCCTCCGCATCGACGCGGGCGAACGCATAGCCGCGATCCTGGAGCCATTTCAGCACCTCGCTCCGGAGGATCACGAGTTGCGCCTCCGTGAAACGCTGCCCGATCCGCCGACGCGTCTGATCCCGAAGCTTGCGCCAACGCGGCTTCAGGTCCTCGGGAAACTGGTAGATCGCGAACCGCCCGTCGGGGCCGGTATAGAGGACGTCCTCGATGACGAGCGGCGGCCCTTCCTTCACGTTGAAGATGACGTGGATGGTGTTCCGGGTGGTGTCGAGCTGGGAAGCGGGGTAGTCGATGAAGGGGTTGAGGAAACCGTTCCTCCGGTAAAAGAGGCGAAGCCGGACGACGTCTTTCTGCAGTTCGACGGGGTCGAGGCGGTACTTGTCCCGGTCGTATGAGAGCAACGGAAGCGCGCGCCGGAGCTTGTCCCAGAAGCCGGGCGCGCGCGTCACGATCTGCGCTTTCAACTGGTCGGGATCGAAGGTCCGGGTGTCGAAGAACTTGAAGGAGATTTTGCTGACGGTCGTCGAGTCGTTGCTGAGGAAGAGGTCGGTCGTCTTCTGCCCGAGGGCCGTTCCGGCAAGCGCCCACAGGAACGCCGCCGAAAGGCTCGCCACCCGCACGAGGCCGAGGCGGGATCGGCGGTGGGATGTGCGCGGGTCCGTCATGGTTGCGTCATCTTTTCGCCGCCTCTCCGTTGCGCCGCCTCCGGCACATGCGTGAGCGAGTATGCGTCCGTCTCGGCCTCTTCCGGCTCCGGGCGCTGCATCGGACGGGCGCGGTACCGCGTCTCGTGGAGCAACGTCACGAGTGCGCCGAGGATGAGCACGATCCCGGAATAATACGCCCAGAACACCATCGCGATGACGAAGCCGAACGTGCCCGCTGCAATCCCTACGCCCCCGAAACGACCGACCTTGGCGACGTACACGGCGAAGGCCACCTTGGCCACCTCCCACAGCACCGCCGTCACGAAGGCGCCGAGAAAGGCGCTCCGACGCGGCGGTCGCGGTTTCGGGTTGAAATAGAGCAGTTGAAAGAACATCGCCGTGCTGAGCAGAAACGGCAGCACCAGACCCGTCCACTGGAACACGTGCCGCCATCCCGTGCGCAACCATACGTAGTCGAGTCCGAACCTGTGGAGAAACTCGATCCCCGACGCATTCAACGCCTGAAGGGCGAACGACAGGGCCATCGAGAGGAAGAAGAACAACCCGACCTGCACCACCATGCGCATGTCGAAAAGATACCCGCGCAGGATCGAGCGCTGATCGTGCCATTCTTCTTTGAAGACGTTGGCGAGCACGGCGCGCAGCGTCGAAAAGAGGGTCATCGCGGAGAAGAAGAGGGTCACGGCTCCGATGAAGGTCAGCGTGCCGCTGGCGTTCTGATACTGTTCCAGAAAAGCGATGACCTGCCGGCTTTGCGTGGGCGGAAGGAAGTCCCGGATGAAGCGAGAGACGGCGGCAAAAGCGGCTTCCCCCCGGAGGATCTGCCCGAGCAGTCCGGTGATCAGGATCACCATGGGGACGGTGGTGACCAGCACCTTGAATGCGATGGCCTGCGCCCAAAGGAAGATGTCTTTTTGATGCAAGAGCTGAAAGAGCCCCCCCAGATAATACTTCAGGGTATCCTTTGCACGGGACCAACGCTCTGAGAGACCGGCCATAGGCGCACGCTTTTCGATGCTCGGCGGAAAGGTACTACGCGCATCCACACCTCCCCGGATCCCTCTCCCCTCCGCTGCCGGGCGAGTTCCGTTTTCGATGCTCATCCCAACATAAAAAAACGCCTTTTCCCGAAAAAAAAGGCGTTGCGAAAAATTGACTCGTTTCGAGCCGGAGGGACCGGTGCGCGCTCAGCGGCGGCTCAAGCGCTGGCCTTGCGCTCTTCGTAGATCGGCTGGTCGCCGAAGAGGACCGTGGCCCGGGTGATCCGGCAGGCGGCGATGTCGGGATGGGAATGGATGTCGAACATGATGTCGAGCATCGTATCCTCCATCACGGCGCGGAGGCCGCGCGCGCCGGTGCCGAGCGCCCGCGCCCGTTCGACGATCACGTCGAGCGCGTCGTCGTCGACGTACAGGTCGATGCCGTCCATCGCGAAGAGCTTCTGGTATTGCTTCAGGAGCGCGTTTTTCGGCTGCGTGAGGATGTTTTTCAGGGCCTCGTCCGAGAGTTCGTTGAGCGCGGCGATGACGGGCATCCGGCCGATGAGCTCGGGGATCAGGCCGAAGCGGAGCAGGTCGTCCGGCTCCACGTGCTGGAAGATGGCCGGATCGTTCCTGTTGATCCGCTTCGCGTCGTCGGCCATGAAGCCGATGGAGCCGGCCGAGAGCCGGTGCGAGATGATCTCGCCGAGGCCGTCGAAGGCGCCGCCGCAGATGAACAGGATGTTGGTCGTGTCGATGTTGATGAGGCTTTGCTCGGGGTGCTTGCGCCCGCCCTTGGGCGGCACGCCGGCGATGGTGCCTTCGAGGATCTTGAGCAGCGCCTGTTGCACCCCTTCTCCCGAGACGTCGCGCGTGATGGAGGCGTTGTCGCTCTTGCGCGCCACCTTGTCGATCTCGTCGATGTAGATGATGCCTCGCTCGGCCCGCTCCACGTTGAAGTCGGCGGCGTGCAGCAGGTGCGCGAGGATGCTCTCGACGTCTTCCCCCACGTATCCGGCTTCGGTCAGCGCGGTGGCGTCGGAGATGGAGAACGGCACGTCGAGGATGCGCGCGAGCGTGCGGGCGAGAAGCGTCTTGCCCGTGCCCGTCGGACCAATGAGCAGGATGTTCGACTTTTCGAGCTCCACGTCGTCGAAATCGTGGAGGTAGTCCTGCGCGTCGATGCGTTTATAATGGTTGTAGACGGCGACCGAAAGGGCCTTTTTCGCGCGTTCCTGACCGATCACGTATTCGTCGAGGGCCTGTTTGATCTCGAAGGGCGTCAGCCGGGGATGGTGGGGCGTGGCGCGGCGCGGGTTCGCCGGACTCGGGCCGCCATGGTAGGCGGCCAGGTCGCTCCGCACGATGCCCGCCGCGTCGTTGATACACCGGTCGCAGATGTACACGTCGGGACCCGCCACCATCGAGGTCACCTCATGGGCCGTCCGCCCGCAAAAGGAACAGCGAATCACGTCGTCCCCGCGTCGATTGCTCATATGCTCTTGATCGCCCTGAGTGGAATCTGATAATGCCTCAACCCTCATGCACCTCGCGCGGGGTCATGGTACATATATCGCTCGTTTTCCGCAACCACTTAAACCCGAAGGAGCGATTGACCCATGTGAAATCCCGGAGCAGCCGCCCGCACCCTTCGGAACCTCACGCAAACTCCTGATCCTTCGAGACTTATCCCCTGCATCGCCGCGTCTTGCCGGCCTCCGATCCCTGCGCCGGGTTCCCCATCTCCCGGAAACCCGACACCGACCGGAGGATTCATACGGTTTCGGCCGGGCCTTTTTTTCGATTCCGTCTACCCGGCGCCCTTCGCACGCAGCAAAACGCCCGCATCCCCCATGGCTCTTCCGGAGCGCCTCCTCCCCTTTCCCGAGCCTTTTCTCGAGCGTCTCGCGGCCATCGTTCCACCGGAGCGACTCGACGCCGTGCTCGACGCGTTCCTCACGCCGCGCGACGCCGGGTTCCGCATCAATACGCTCCGGGCCGAGCCGGAGGTCGTCGTCGAACCCCTGAGGGCGGCGGGGCTGACGCTTCACGGCGTCCCCTGGAAGGCCGACGCCTTCCGCGTTCCGGCGCACGAACGGGCGGCTCTTCTGGCCTCGGACGCCTACGCACGCGGGTGGATCTATCTGCAAAACCTGGCGAGCATGATCCCGGTGGAGGCACTCGCGCCGGAGCCGGGCGAGCGCGTACTCGACCTCGCTGCCGCGCCGGGAAGCAAGACGCTGCAGATCGCCTGCCGGATGCAGAATACGGGCGAGGTGGCGGCGGTGGAGGCCGTCAAGAGCCGTTTCTTCCGCCTCCGCGCCAACCTCGAGGCACAGGGCGCGACGCGTGTGCGCACCTTCCTCCGCGACGGCGCGACGGTCTGGCGGCGCCGCCCCGAGCACTTCGACCGCGTCCTGCTCGACGCCCCGTGTTCGAGCGAAGGACGTTTCCACACGAGCGCCCCGGAATCGTACGCCTACTGGAGCCCGCGCAAGATCAAGGAGATGGCGCGCAAGCAGCGCCGCCTGCTCTTCTCCGCCGTGCAGTCTCTCCGCCCCGGCGGGGTGCTCGTCTACGCGACGTGCTCCCTGGCGCCGGAGGAGAACGAAGCCGCGATCCACCGCCTCTTCAGAACCTTCGGCGACGCCCTTCGCGTCGAGCCGCTCGGCCTCGCGCTCGACGACGCGCAGCCGCCCCTCGAAGCCTGGCGCGGCCGACGCTTCGATGCCCGCCTCGCCCACGCCCGACGCCTGCTCCCCTCGCCGATCATGGAAGGCTTCTTCGTGTGCAAAATTCGGAAGCTCGAAAGCACGCTCCGATAGCCGACGTCAGTGAAAGGCGGCCTTGATGCGTCCCTCGTGCTTGAGCACGTCCGCGATGGAAACCCACGCATGGTCGTCGCCCGGGTGGAGCTTGAAGGTGGCATCGAATACGGGGAACGTTCCGTCGTCCGGCGCGGCGAACCAGATCGACGCCACGAAGCGGCCGAACGTGGTGGCGTCTTTGTACGTCTTGAGCAGCACGGGCTGATCGAGCAGCAGCTCCCGGACGCGGGCTTTGGCGGCGAAGGCGGCCTCCCGTTCGGCGCCCCTCGTGCCGCGCAGTTCGGGCGTGTCCACGTCGTAAAAACGCACGGTCACGTATCCGTATTGCATCCATCCGAGGTCGACGAAGAAATCTGCCGTGTCGCCGTCGACCACGTAGCGACACACGGCGCGGTTGAGTCCCCGGTCGTTGGCGTCTGCATAGCCGGCCGGGTGCGCATCGAATTCAGGGGGAGTGCGGGACATGGGCGTTGCCTCTTTGATTCGGTCATCCGTTAAACGTTCAAACGCCCGGACGCATCACGCCTCAAGCCATTCGACGAGGAAGCCTACCCAGGCCAGGGTGCTTCCGAGCGCGAGTGTGGCGACATATCCGGTGAACAGCCGGGGGCTGATGCGCCCATCCCGGCGCTGACGCCAGGCCCGGTACACGCCGTCGGCACTGATGAGCGAGATCACCACGGCGATGAGCAAGAGACGTTCAGGAGTGAAATACATGCCGGAAAGATCGGACCGATGAGACCACTCCGGTTATAATGCGCCGCGACGCAAACGTTTCGGGAGCGGTTCATCCGCCCGCGAGGCAGGCCTTCACGTACTCGCGCCGCATGCGGGCGATGGCCGAGATCGAGATCCCTTTGGGGCAGACGGCTTCGCACTCGGCGTGGTTCGAGCAGTCCCCGAAGCCCTCGACCTGCATCTGCGAGACCATGCGTTCCACCCGGAGTTGACGCTCGGGCGAACCCTGCGGCAAAAGGGCCAGGTGCGCGATCTTCGCCGCCGTGAAGAGCGACGCCGAAGCGTTCGGACACGCCGCCACGCACGCGCCGCACCCGATGCAGGCGGCATAGTCGAACGCCTGATCCGCATTCGGCTTCGGGACCGGCAGGTTGTTCGCGTCCTGCGCGCTGCCCGTATTGACGGAGACATATCCGCCCGCGGAGATGATCCGGTCGAAGGCGCCGCGATCGACGACGAGGTCGCGAATGACGGGGAAGGCCTCGGCGCGCCAGGGCTCGACGACGATGGTGTCGCCGTCGCGGTAGTGGCGCATGTGCAGCTGGCACACCGCCGTGCGGTGCTGGGGGCCGTGCGCGATGCCGTCGACGACCACCCCGCACGAGCCGCAGATGCCCTCCCGGCAGTCGTAGTCGAACTCCACCGGCTCCTCCCCCTTCTTGATGAGGTCCTCGTTGAGCACGTCGAGCATTTCGAGGAACGACATGTGGGGGTTCGCTTCGACCGTATAGTCGACCAGCCGCCCCGACGCATCGGGACCGGCTTGCCGCCAGATCTTCAGGTGAATGGTCATCGTCTTCTTTGCCATACCGAGATTCGTTCTTTAGTCAAACGGAAGAGCCGTGAAACGCGCGTCGGCTGCCGTGCCCCGATGCGCCCTCGCGCGATCCGATGCTCCGTCCCGTTTCACACATGAGACTTTCCCTGTTCGTTCGGAAGCGACTATTTATAGCTTCGCGTCGTCAGCTTCACGTTCTCGAACTTGAGTTCCTCCTTGTGCAGCCGGGGATGCGCCGGATCTCCGGTGTACTCCCACGCCGCGACGTAGGCGAACTTGTCGTCCCGGCGAAGCGCTTCGCCGTCGGGCGTCTGGTACTCCTCGCGGAAGTGCCCGCCGCACGACTCTTCGCGGTGGAGGGCGTCCTGGGCCATGAGTTGACCGAGTTCGAGGAAATCGGCCACACGCCCGGCGAACTCGAGGTATTTGTTGTACATCGCCTCCTCGCCCGGCACCTTCACGCGTTGCCAGTATTCTTCTCGCAGCTTCGCGATGGCCCCGATGGCGTACTCGAGCCCTTCCCGGTTCCGCGACATCCCGACGTAGTCCCACATGATCTTGCCGAGTTCACGGTGAAACTCCACCACGGTCTTGTCGCCGTTGATGCTCAGGAGCTTTTCGAGGCGCGCGCGGGCTTTGTCTTCCGCTTCGGCAAAGGCTTCGTGGTCGGTCCCGACGCCGTCGAGGCCCCCCTGTGCGATGTAGTTTCCGAGGGTGGCGGGCACGACGAAGTAGCCGTCGGCGAGGCCCTGCATGAGGGCGCTCGCGCCGAGGCGGTTCGCGCCGTGGTCGGAGAAGTTGGCCTCGCCGAGCACGTAGAGGCCGGGGATGGTGCTCATGAGCTCGTAATCGACCCAGAGGCCGCCCATGGTGTAGTGGGGCGCGGGATAGATGCGCATGGGCGTCTCATACGGGTTCTCTCCCGTGATGCGCTCGTACATTTCGAAGAGGTTGCCGTAGCGCTCCTCGATGGCCTTGCGTCCCAGACGCCGGATGGCGTCGCGGAAGTCGAGGTAGACGGCCTGCCCCGTCTCGCCGACGCCCCGGCCCTCGTCGCACACCTGTTTGGCGTTGCGGGAGGCGACGTCGCGGGGGACGAGGTTGCCGAAGCTCGGATAACGGCGTTCGAGGTAATAGTCGCGCTCGTCTTCGGGGATCTCGTTCGGCGGGCGTTTGTCGCCTTTTTTCTTCGGCACCCACACGCGACCGTCGTTGCGGAGGCTTTCGCTCATCAGCGTGAGCTTCGACTGATAGTCGCCCGAGACGGGGATGCACGTGGGATGGATCTGGGTGAAGCACGGATTGGCGAAGTACGCGCCGCGCTTGTAGCACCGCCACGCCGCCGTGACGTTCGAGTTCTTGGCGTTCGTCGAGAGGTAGTAGACGTTGCTGTAGCCGCCGGTGGAGAGCAGCACCGCATCGCCCACGTGACGCTCGATCCGGCCGGTGACGAGGTCGCGTGTGATGATGCCGCGCGCGCGTCCGTCGATGACGACGAGGTCGAGCATCTCCCGGCGTTCGTGCATCCGGACCTGCCCCTGTTCGATCTGTCGGCTCAGGGCCTGATACGCGCCGAGGAGGAGTTGTTGCCCCGTCTGCCCGCGCGCATAGAACGTGCGGGAGACCTGCGCGCCGCCGAAGGAGCGGTTCGCCAGCAGGCCGCCGTACTCCCGGGCGAACGGCACCCCCTGCGCCACGCACTGGTCGATGATGTTGTTCGAGACCTGCGCCAGGCGATAGACGTTGCCCTCACGCGAGCGGTAGTCGCCGCCCTTGATCGTGTCGTAGAACAGCCGCCAGACGTTGTCGCCGTCGTTGGGATAGTTTTTCGCCGCGTTGATGCCGCCCTGCGCCGCGATGGAGTGCGCCCGGCGCGGAGAATCCTGAATGCAGAAGCTCTCGACGTTATAGCCGAGTTCGGCCAGCGAGGCGGCCGCCGAGCCGCCGGCAAGCCCCGTGCCCACCACGAGGATCGTGTGCTTCCGCTTGTTGGCCGGACTGACGAGTTTGCAGATCTCCTTGTAATGCTCCCACTTCTCCCGCAACGGCCCGTCCGGGATTTTAGCGTCAAGCTTCTTGGTGGTCGTTTCGGTATTCATCACGCGGCGCCTCCGAAGTAGATCCATAAGGGAAGAACCAGAAAGCCGAGGGCGATCAGCAGAGCAAGCAATCCACCGAGGGCGTAGAGCCCGGGCGTCAGGCGCGGGTTCGTCGCGCCGAGCGACTGAAAAGCGCTCCAGATGCCGTGCCTCAGATGCACCCCCAGCAAGAGCATCACGATCGGATAGCCGAATGCATACGCCGGATGGTGAAACTTCTCGAGCACCAGCTTCGAGAGGTCCCGCATCACTTCCCCCTTGACCGTGGTCACGTAGGCCGGATCGGCATGCAACGGTCCGCCCGGCCCGAATTTGAACGAGACCAGATGGATGACCAGAAACACCAGCAGGATCCCTCCCGTGATGATCATGCTCCGCGAACTCGGCGATTGCATGCTCGGTTTGCCCGCGCTCCGGTACTTCACGTATCGATGCGTGCGCGCCCGGCGTTTGCCCAGCCAGATGTTGATCCCGAGCACGATGTGAAAGACGAAGAAAGCCAGCAGTCCCAGTTCGAGCAGATACAGAATCGGGCCGAGACCCTCCAGAAAATGGGCGTACGCGTTGTACGCATCGGAGCCCTCCAGCATCAGGATCAGGTTCCCCGACATGTGCTCGATCACGAAGATCACGAGCCCCAGCCCGGTAATGCCGGTCAGGATTTTTTTCCCAACCGGCGATTTAATAAAGGATTGGCGTTTGGTCGTGTTCATAGCATCCCGGTTCAGGTTTGCAAACCGCCCCTAAGGTAAACCAAACGGGCAAAGAATGACACCGCCTCCCCCTGTTCCCCCCAAAGATTTTCGGCTTTCATCCCTTCCTGAAAAAGGCCTCTTGCAGGGCGAGGAGATAGGCGTGGGTGCGCCATCGGGAGCGGGAGTTACGCCCCCGCGCGGCCCCCTGCCGCCCCGAGCAGGCGCGTTCAGACGAGGCGGCTCGGCGGCGGAGCGGGCGCCGATGTCGTCGGCGTCTCGGACGTCTGCGCCTCGGTCGAGACGCCGCCGTGCGGATCGAAGCAACGGCGGCACCGGGGCTCGTAGGACTCCTTCGCGCCGAGCAGCAGGCGATGCCCGTCGCGGACGAGGCGTTGCGAGTGGTTGGCGGGCGCGCCGCAGACCACGCAGATGGCGTGGAGCTTCGTCACGTACTCGGCCACGGCCATGAGCTGCGGGATCGGCTCGAACGGCGCGCCGAGGTAGTCTTGATCGAGCCCGGTGACGATGACGCGCCTGCCGTCGCGGGCGAGCCGTTCGCAAACCTCGACGAGGGCCGCGTCGAAGAACTGCGCCTCGTCGATGCCGACGACGTCGGCCCCGCCGGCGAGCAGAAGGATCTGCGCCGCCGCGTCGACGGGCGTGGAAGGAATGGCATTCTCATCGTGGGAGACGACCTCCGACTCGGCGAACCGGTTGTCGAGCGCCGGCTTGAAGATCTCCACCTGCTGACGGGCGATGCGCGCCCGTTTCAACCGGCGGATCAACTCCTCCGTTTTCCCGCTGAACATGGATCCACAGATGACCTCGATCCATCCCGGCTTCTTGTCCCGGTGAAAGACGTGGGGTTCCATAAGACGAATACTGCAGTGGGAGGGATGCCGGAAGCGCCGGCATGCTCGAACATGGCTCCGGGCGTCGTTCGCA
>JALSSK010000152.1 GCA_026984335.1 Rhodothermales bacterium | reverse complement strand
CGAAGAGATCGGCGAGAAGATGCGGGAGAGCCGCAAAAGACGCCGCGACGGCATCATGTACCACGTCGGAAGACCCGGCGAGGACGGCTATACGAACCGCGCCATCCAGTCGTGGGGCGTGGACGGGCACAACAGCCACACGAACATCTGCTCCGCCGGCGCGCGGGCCGGCTATTATTTCTGGAGCGGCTTCGACCGGCCCAGCCCCGACTATGCCAACGCCCGCACCATCCTCCTCATCTCCAGCCACCTCGAGACGGGCCACTATTTCAACCCGCACGCCCAGCGCATCATGGAGGCGATGCAAAACGGCGCCAAGCTCATCACGCTCGACCCGCGCCTGAGCAACACCGCCTCGAAGAGCGACGTGTGGCTGCCCACCTGGCCCGGCAGCGAATCGACCCTCCTGCTCGCCATCGCAAATGATCTCATCCGGAACGACCGGTATGACAAGGACTTCGTCCGCCGCTGGGTCAACTGGGAGGAGACGCTCGCCTTCTTCAAAACGAAGCCTTATCCCGAGATCGACTTCGACTTCGAGGGCGAGGGCACATTCGAGGATTTCGACCGGCTGCTCAAGACGCTGTACGCGGGCTACACCTTCGAGCGCGCCGCCGCCGAGTCGCAGGCGCCCGTCGAGCGCATCCGGCAGGCGGCCGAGTACGTGGCCGACTGCCAGGGCCGCCTCGCCGCGCACACGTGGCGGAGCGCCTCCATCGGCAACCTCGGCGGGTGGCAGGTGGCGCGCTGCCTGCTCTTCCTCAACGTGCTCACCGGCTCGGTCGGCACGCGCGGCGGCACGTCGGGCAACTCGTGGAACAAGTTCGTCCCGAAGCCCTTCGACCAGCCCCCGCCCTTCAACGCCTGGAACGAGCTCCATCTGCCGCACGAGTGGCCGCTGGCGCACTACGAGATGAGCTTCCTCCTGCCTCACTTCCTCGAAGAGGGACGCGGCGAGGTGGACGTGTACTTCACCCGCGTCTATAACCCGATGTGGATCAACCCCGACGGGTTCATGTGGCTGAAGGCCCTCCGCGACGAGGACAAGATCAAGTGTCACGTGGCGCTGACGCCGACGTGGAACGAGAGCGCGTGGTTCGCCGACTACGTGCTGCCGATGGGCCACTCCGGCGAGCGGCACGACCTCATGAGCCAGGAGACGCACGCCGGGCAGTGGATCGCCTTCCGGCAACCCGTGCGCCGCGTGGCCATGGAACGCCTCGGCAAGAAGGTGCGGTACACGTACGAGGCCAACCCCGGCGAGGTGTGGGAGGAAAACGAGTTCTGGATCGAACTCTCCGTCCGCATGGACCCCGACGGCAGTCTCGGCGTCCGGCAACACTTCGAGAGCCCGTACCGCCCCGGCGAGATCATCACCGTCGAGGAGTACTACCGCTGGATCTTCGAGAACAGCGTGCCCGGCCTCCCCGAAGCCGCCGCCCGGGAGGGCCTGACCCCGCTCGAATACATGCGGAAGTACGCCGCCTTCGAGATCGCCCGGTCGAACTATACGCCGTACGAGAAGCCCGTCGAGGTCGAGGGGGCGAAGGTGGACGAGGCGGGCCGGATCGTCACGGAGAAGGGCGTCGCGGGCGTGATGATCGACGGCGAGGCGAAGGTGGGCTTCACCACGCCGAGCCGCAAGCTCGAGTTCTTCTCGCCGACGCTCCGCGACTGGGGCTGGCCCGAGATCGAATACACCATTCCGTGGGACCTCAAGAGCCACGTCCACCCCGACCACATCGACCGCTCGAAGGGGGAGATGCTCCTCCTGCCGAACTTCCGGCTCCCGACGCTCATCCACACGCGGAGCGCCAACGCGAAGTGGCTCTACGAGATCAGCCACAAGAACCCGGTGTGGATGCACCCCTCCGACGCCGAACGCCTCGGCGTGCGGACCGGCGACCTCGTGCGCGTCGAGACCGAGATCGGGTATTTCGTCGACAAGGTGTGGGTGACCGAAGGCATCAAGCCCGGCATCATCGCCATGAGCCACCACCTCGGGCGCTGGCGGCTGGAGGAGGACGCCGGCGTCAACAAGGGCGCCTCGAACCTCGTCCGCCTCGACGAAGACGCGCAGGGCGGGCACAAGCTCAACGTCCTCCACGGCGCGAAGGCGTGGAAGTCGTGGGACCCCGACACCGAGCGCATCTGGTGGGAGGACGTGGGCGTGCACCAGAACCTCACGCACGGCGTCCATCCCGATCCGATCAGCGGGGCGCACTGCTGGCTTCAGAAGGCCCACAACGTCCGCAAGGCCGAGCCGGGCGACCGTCACGGCGACGTGTACGTGGACGTCAACCGCTCGATGCAGACGTACCGGGAATGGCTGGCGCTCACCCGCTCCGCCGTCGATCACAGCCCCGACGGGCTGCGGCGTCCGTGGTGGCTCAAACGGCCCCTCAAGCCGGTCAAAGAGGCGTACCAACTCCCCGAGCATCCCTTCGGACGATGACGCGCCGTCGCGTCCCGATGACGGAGTTTCTCCCACAGCCCGAAGCGCGCACGAACGGGTTTCTTCTCATCGGACGAATGCCGATCTTGCGTCGCAGGACCACGCGCGGGCGACAGGCCGTCACCGGGCCCCCTTTCATCCTCACCATCGATCCTGAACAGCCATGGCAGACTCTCCGAGCAACGGGATGGCAACCCTCGAAGCGCGACTGAACGAGCCCGACACGGCGGCGGCCCTGAACCGCCTCATCGACCGCATCGACACCCTCGAAAGCGCCGTCGACAAGCTGGCGACGATGATGACGCAGGCCCCGGGCATGGCCGCCCTGTTCGTCGACGTCGCCGACGACGCCGCCGCCCGCATGATGGACGCCGGCGTCCATCCCGACGAGCGCATGAAGAACGCGCTCATGCTCGCCGAGAAGCTCACCGCTCCGAAGACCGTGGAGGTGCTCGGCGGCCTCATCGACCGCATCGACCGGCTCGACGAAGCCATGAAAACGGCCGAGCAGGCCCCCGGCATGGCCGCCCTGTTCGTCGACGTCGCCGACGACGCCGCCGCCCACATGATGGACCGCGGCATCGACCTCGACGCGCGCATGAAGGACGCGCTCGCGCTCACGGAGAAGCTGACCGAGCCCCGGAACATGCAGATCCTCTCGGGCCTCGTGGACCGGCTCGAACAGCTCGACGACGCGCTGGCGACGACCGACCAGGCCCCCGGCATGATCGCCATGTTCATCGACATCGCCGACGAGATGTTCAAAGAGGCCATCGACGCCGGCGTGGACGTGGAGCTGGGCATCATTCAGGGCGCGAAGGCGGCCATCGCTTTCGGGCAGATCCTCGGGCC
Source organism: Rhodothermales bacterium (assembly GCA_026984335.1). Lineage (GTDB taxonomy): Bacteria > Bacteroidota > Rhodothermia > Rhodothermales > ISCAR-4553 > JALSSK01. Next base: position 485 of record JALSSK010000152.1, on the reverse strand, counting down.
GCACGAGCTCGAATCGATCAAGGCGCTGGTCACCTCCGGCGTGCTCGAGCCGAAGGCCGTCAATGCCGTGGCCGGCGCCGGGCGCGCGCTCGCGGCAAGCCAGGAGACGCCCGCCAAACCGCTCGGCCCGCTCGGGCTGTTGCGCGCGCTCCGGGACCCGGACATCCAGAAGGCCCTCGGCTTCCTCGTCAAGTTCGCCAAATACTTCGGGCGCGAGGATCTCGACAAACGTTAGGGGGGCGTCCCGGCCCTTGCCTCACGGAGCGGCATCTACCGGCGTCGCGCGGCAGACGGTATGCATCCGAAGGAGCGCTTCGGGAAAGTCGTCGAAGATGCGGCGTCCGCGCGCGCTCCGGGGATCGTGGCACGTCAGGCAGGCTCCGACGCGGAGGATGCGTTGTTGTTCGCGCCGGGAGAAGGGGCGCGCGTCGAGGCGCGTGGCGGAAGCGCCGGTTCGCGTCTGAAGGAAGGGCGTCCAGGCATCG
>JALSSK010000151.1 GCA_026984335.1 Rhodothermales bacterium | reverse complement strand
ATCTTCTCGACCTCCGCCCGGTATTCGCGCTTGAGCCGCCGGACGAACGCGGGGTCGAGCCCCTCCTTCGGCTTGAAGACGACTTTGTCGTACACCGCATCGACCATTCCTTTCCGCAGATCCCGCGGAAGGAGCGCCTTCACGGCTTTCTTGATCGGGGCGGCCCATCCATCGCCGAAGGTCACCTTCCGCACGAGCCGCTGCATCCGCTTCGAACGAAGCTCCGCGCCCTTGTTGTGCGTCTCGAAGCTCGGCGTGAACTCCGGATCGACGCCGAGGAATTCGAGCACCCGCCGGTAGACGGCTGCGTTGTCCCGCCGGAAGTCGTCATAGATGATTACGAGCACCTGCGAGGGGTCGAAATGGGCGTACAGCCGTTCGAGCTGTTCGGCGTACCGGATGCGTTCCGAATAATAGAGCAGTTCCGGCACGAGACACCCTTTCGGGATGCGCCGCCCCGCCTTCCGTTCCGGTTCGAGGGCCAGCGCCGTCTCGAAGTCGGGCGCGTCTTCCCCCTCGGTAATCGGGTTTTTGAGTTGTTGCAGGTAATACGAATACAAGAAATCGACCGGCTCGCGAAGCATCGCAAGGAGCTTCGCCTCCGGATTGAACGCGTGGATCTCCCGCGCCGCCGCCTTCGAGTACAAATAGCACGCGCTCGCCTCGCCGCAAAGGTCGTCCGGGCGCGCGCCGGCGAAGAATGAGAGGTACTCGTCCTCCGTGCGCGGGTGGAAAGAACCGTTCGGATCGGGATCGCGGCAGAAGTCCTTCGCGAAATAGTTCGGCTCCTTCGGGCGGCTCATGTAGATCTGAGGGTGCGCCCGAAGGAAATGATAGAGCGCCGTCGTGCCGCTCTTCGACTGCCCGGCGATGAAAAAATCCGGTCCTTTCATAGCCATTGGGCGACGAGATCGCGGTCGATGAGGGTGCTCAGGCGCGCGACGTCCTCGCGGAAGTGCTCCTGAAGGAACGCGCGCGTATCCGGGTGCATCGGGTGGCGCGGTTTGTGTTTGACGTTATACGCCATGAGCACGCGGTGCACTTTTTTTCGGAGCGGCGCCGGCACGAGCGCCCGTCCCACCACGCGCAAAACACCCATCGAGTCGTGCGTCCGGAGGAGATAATGCAGCCTGGCGTTCTTGATGTGCCGGTTGCTGTTGACCACCTCGAAATCGAGGTCGAAGTCCGGATCGACGTCGAGGAACCGGAGGAGTTCGCGGAAGGCCCTCCGGGGGTTGGCCTTGAAGTCGTCGTAGAGGATGAAGTGGACGCGCTCGCGCCCGAACACGTCGAGGTAGCGTTTCACCTGTTCGGCATACATCGCCGCATCGGTGTGGAAGAGGCGCATCTCGATCTCCGGGTCGCGGTCCGGGTCGGGGTTCCGAAACTGCCGTTCGAACTCGACCTTTCGCCGTTCCTGCGACTCGAGCGCCTCCTCGAAGAAAAGCGCGCGCTTCGTTTCCGCCTCGATGACGCCGCCCGGCGTGAGGTCTTTCACCCACACGAACATGTTGTAGAGCGAGTACATCATGTCCACGGGATTGCGGAGCATGATGACGATGTCCGCGTCCGGGCTGAAGGCCTTGATCTCTTCGGCGGCCTTCTTCGAGTACAGATACCACACCGACGTCTCGCCCGTGCGTTTTTCCCCGTTCCAGTCTTCGAAGAACGACAGATACCACGCCGGATCGGAGTGCGGACCGTCATAGCCATCGGGCCGGAGGTCGCGGCCAAAGAAGTGGCGCTCTTTTTTCGCCATGAACACGTCCGGATGCTCCGAGAGGTACGTATGCATGGCCGTCGTGCCGCATTTGGGGGCGCCCACGATGAAAAAATCCGGTTTATGAATGGCCCCCGCCGTCGTTTCGGCGGTCGCGGAGCGGTTGGGGGTCGACGCCGATGCAGACATTTCTAACGTGCGAAGATTTTTTTGAAGCTACGATAAACGGACCGGGCCGGCGGCAGTACGCGGGGCGCCACGGCCTCATACCACCGGTTGACGGTGTTGAACGCATGAAGCGCCCGCTCGACCTCCCCGCGCCGGGCCTCGAGGCGCTCCTCGAAGAGCGTCCGGGCGTACTCGTAGAGTTCGAGGTCGAGGCGGTTGTATTGTTCGACGACCTCGAGGGTCTGGGCCGAGAATTCGTCGCGGGGCTTGCGGTTCGCGCCGACGTTGGCGCGGTAATATAAGAGCTTGCGCCAGTCCCACCCGAAGGCGTCCCGCAACATGATGAGGGACTCGTCGAAGCGTTCGGTCAGGCCGATCACCGTGTGCCGTTCGAGGTTGCGTTTCGCCTTTGCGAGCATCTCCTCGTCGAACGCTTCCGGCGCGGGCTCCCGCCCGGCGAGGTGGCATTCGAGAAAATAACCGGAGAGGAAGGACGTCTGCATGTTGCAGCCCGGCTTGAGGAACGTCCGAACGAAGTCGTCGAGGGGCATGCCTTTCGGCGCTTTTCCCTGCCGGAGGAACATGTGATACCCCGAGATGACCCGATCGATCGGCTCGCGAAGGAACGTGATGTACGGATACGCATGAGTGTCCGGCAGCGTCTCGTGCACCCCGTACCCCGCGTGGGTGACGAGCACGTCGACCCCTTCCCCCTCGCCTTCGAGACGGCGGCGAAGCTCGGCAAATTTCTCCGCGTGGGTGGCCGGGGTCATCGAAAAGAAGACGCGCTCCGGATCATACTGTCGCCAGAGGATCATCTTGAACGTGCTGCCGGCCGTCTTCGGGATATGTCCGAAGATGATCAGGCGCGGTTTCGATGAGGGATCGCTTTTCATAAACGTGCTCGGGTTCCTTCACGGAGTTCAGGCGACCGGCGTTTCCCGGTTTTTCACGACGCTTCGGCCCCGCACTCTGGCGAGCACCCGGTCCTTCTGGGACAACACCCGCTTTTTCATCCATTTAGGACCGACGAGCCAGCTGACTCCCAGATAGGCAAGCCCCGTCACGGCCGCGGCCAGGACCGCTTCTCCGGCCAGGTTCAGTTCCATCAGGCGCACGCCGTACCCGGCCACGATGGCCGTCAGGAGCGGGGCGAGCACCCAGGCCGAGGGCAGGAAGATCCGGCGGATCGAGCTTCGCCCGAGGCCCCGCGCGAGGATGGGCACGGTCACCACCATGCTGACCACCTCGGCGATGGGCACGCCGATGAAGCCGACGGTGAGCACCAGCGCAACGCTCAACCCGACGCTGATCGCCGTGGTGAGCATCGTGACGTACATCACGTATTTGACGCGACCGGTGCCGCTGAGCGCCGTCTTCACGATCCAGCTCACCGCATTCAGGTTGAGCAGGCCGGCATACAGGATGAGCGCCGGCACCGCCGGAAGCCACTTCGCGGTATAGACGAGTTCAACCACCGGATACCCGGCGGCGGCAATCACGGCAAACCACGCCCCGCAGAAAACGAGAAAGTACATCACGTACTGGGACAGGATGCGCTTCACTTCCGGCAGGTTGTCCTGAATGCGGGAGAAGTGCGGGAGCGACACGCGGACCACGTTTTGCACCACCGTGAGCGGTTTGCGCCCGTTGCTGGAGGCCCACATCAAAAAACCAACGGCGTCCGCACCGATGAGCGAGGCCACGAGCGTCGGCGTGACCCATGTGCGCACGTTGCCCACGACGCGGTGAAGCTGAAACGGCAGCCCGAAACGGAGCATATCGAGGGCCACTTCGCGGTCGAAGTCCAACCGCACCTTCCACGGCGCGACGATGTAGACGAGGATCGTGCCGAGCAGTCCCCGCATGAGTACGGCGGAAATCAGGCTCCACACCCCGAATCCGAACACGGCCATCCCCACGGCCACGATCTGATAACTGAGGCTCTCGACCACCTCCACCACGGCAAGCTTCTCGTATCGAAGGGTGCGCTCCAGTTGTATGGCGCTGATCGAACGCCATGTGTTCAGATAGAGACTGAAGCCCATCGCCCGCACGAGCCAGATCAACGCCGTGGTGTCTTTGGGATAGAAGCTCGCCAGCCACGGCGCGCCGAACCACAGCATGACCACGACCACCGAGACGAGCACCTGCTTCATGGTGAAGCCGATCTGCAAATCTCGGTCGCTGATCTCCTTTTTGCGCTGAATCAGCGCCGGCGACATCCCGAAGTCGGCAAACAGCGCCAGAATGTTCACGAGGAACGTCGTGATGCCGAAGAGCCCGAAGTCGGCGGGGTTGAGCACGCGGGCCAGCACGATCCCTCCCAGAAAGGTAAAAACCTGGAGGAAGCCCTGACGAACAAGCAACAGCCTGATCCCTTTTCTGGCCTGCTTGTGCACGTCCCGCATGCCTGGCACCCGTGATCTCTTGTTGATGGCCGCCATGCCGGGCGGCATGCCGGGGGTTGATTCATTCAGACGCGCGGCTCTGCCCTATGCGGTCCCGGAAGACCGGAGACGCGTCGTGCGTTTCAGGGAGCGGAGGATGACCGTGCGCGCACCGTCCATGGTGGCCCTCCCCCCCGGAGTGTCGATATCTCACGCCGCAAACGACCTCTCGATACTATCGAAGCAAACGTCAACGGAGGATCCGGTCGCCGATCAAGGCCAGGGTTCCGACCGTGCCGACGATCGTCAATACATCCCTCCAACTGAAGCGCTGACGCACGTACGTTTCCACCTTGATGATGTCGTCGTCCTGAAGCACCGGTTCGGGCTGCCGCAACGCCATCAATTCTTCGATGGGCGCTTCGTACGCCGTCGTCCATCCATCGCCTACCTTGCGGGAGACGCGAACGATGGACCACCGCTTCTCACGGGAATCCCGAACGCGTTCACCCGGTCCGCCCGCCAGAAAGAGCAATTCGATGAGGCCGGTTCCGAGCCGCACTTCATACCTTCCGGCAGCGCTCACGTCTCCCCACACGTTCACCTCGATGGACGACTCGCCGGGCTCGACGTGCCGGAAGAAGGTGACGGGCCGCGAGAGGTCTCCGGTCGTTTCCTGGGCCTGGCCCGCGAGCGGGGTGAGCAGCGCAAGCGCGAGAACGGGAAGGAGGCGTTTCAAGTTCTTCTCCGGCAAAACTCTCATCTATCCAAACACTTTTTTGATGACGCCGCTCAGCCTTCCTGTCGGCTTCCCGTCGTCGTAGCCGTAATAACCGTATCCGTATCCATAGCCGTAGCCGTACCCTCGACCGGCCTCCCGCACGTCGAAACGGTTCAGCACGACCCCGATCAGAGGGGCGCCCACGTCTTCCATGCTCTCCAGGGTTCGTTCGATTCCAAGCCTGTGTGTTTTGTTGGCGCTGGTGACCAGGATCGCGGCGTCGCACTGGGTGGAGAGCAGCACCGCGTCGGTGGCCCGGAGCACCGGCGGCGAGTCGACGACGATGTAATCGAAGGACTCCCGCAGCTTGAAGAGCAACTCCCGCATCTTTTTCGAGCCCATCAACTCGGACGGGTTCGGCACTGCCTTCCCTGCGGGCGCCACGTACAGGTTCTCGATGTCGCTGGCGAACCGTTCAATGTCCGGGTCGGTGTCGTCGAAGAGCAGATCGACCAGACCCGGCTCCCGTTGAATGCCGAGGAAAACGTGCCCGGAGGCGTTCCGCAGGTCGGCGTCGATGTAGAGCGTCCGCCGCCCGGATCGCGCCATGGTGATCGCGAGATTGAGCGAAGTGACGGTTTTCCCCTCATTCGGCTCCGTGCTCGTGATCAGAATCGACTGGATGAGCGCGTCGGGCCGGCTGAACTGAATGTTGGTGTGGATGCCCCGATAGGATTCCGTGATGGGAGAAAGCGGGTTGTATAGTGTGATCAGAGACGTGCTGTACTGCTTCCCTTCGATCGTGATCGTCTCCTGATCGCCGAGCTCCGTTTTGATCACCCGGTCGAACTTCGGCACGACTCCGATGAGACTGAGTCCCATGTTCCGGATGTCCTCCGGCTGATGGATGCGATGATCGGCGGCCTGCCGCAAAAAGGCGAGCCCGACGCCGAAGACCAGGCTGACGAGGAAGCCGAGCATAATGTTCTGCGTCGTATTGGGCCGCACCGGGTTGATGGGCACGAGCGCGTCGCGCACGAGTGCTACGTAACCCAGTTCGGATTCCTCTGCCACCTGCGCTTCCTGAAGTTTCTCCAGGAGGAACCCGTACAGCTTTTCCACCGACTGGCTCGCGCGCTCCAGCTTTGCCAGTTGCACCGCCTTGCGCGGGAGGTCCTTGAGCCGGCCCTCCCGGGCGTGGACCCGCTCCTGGAGCACCTTCAGCTTGGCCTCCAGCCCCTGGATGGCGATGTTTTTCTTGACGATCTCATCCTTCAGCGTGATGACCCGCTCCAGTCCTTCCCCTCCTACCTTGGCGCTCACGAGCCCGACCGCCAGAATCTCGGCGGTATATTCTTTTGCCCTCTGTTCAAGCTCTCTTTGAAATTCAGCCTTGCGTTGTATGATCTCCAGGAGCTTGGGCTCGGCCGCCTCGTTGCCCCGGAGCGAAGGGTTCCGCGCGTAAAACTCCTCCGCCTCCGCGGCCAACGTGACGATGCGGCTCTGCAAGATCGAGATGCGGTTTTCCACGTCGGAAGCGATCCGCCGGGCCAGTCCCGGCGCGATCCGATCAAGCTCTTTCTCCATCGCCGCAAGCGAGGCGCGTTCCAGTTCGAGGTCTACGCGGGCTTCTTCCACTTCGGCATCGATTTGCGAGATTTGCTGAACGAGAAGACTGCTCTCCGTCTCCAGCGCAACGATGCCCTCGTCTTTCTTGAACTGCGCCGTCCGCGTCTCCAGCGAATCCAGCTGCCGCTGCCGCTTCTCGAGCTGACCCTCCAGAAAAACACGCGAAGCCGTAATGCCCTGCCGGCTGGATTCCCGGCTGTAGTTCTTGTATTCCTCGGCATAGAGATTCGCGATCAACGCCGCCTCTTCCGGCAGCGTACTGTTCGCCGTGATGCGGATCATGTCTACTCGTTCTCCCTGCAGCGCGAAGATGACGCGCTGCCGGAGGAGCTTCCCTGCGATCTGCTCGGCCGTATTGGGCTCTCCCGCCGCGTTCGACAGGATCGGCAACGGTTGGCCGGACTGCGGGCCTTTGCCGGTCTCGATCAATCTATGGGCCACGCGCCCGGCCAGCCGAAGGGACTGTTTCAGAAATTCCAGTTCGTTGTAAAGTCCACGATCGTCCGTGCCGAACGTGATCACGCTGCTCAAAGCCGAGGACGCCTCCGTATCCACCTTGACGATGCTGAACGTCTCGTATTCAGGCGTCACCAACAGCGTGTACGCCGTCACCGCGCCCATGACGAGCACGAAGGAAAACAGGATGATCCACTTGCCCCGCCGGATCGCATTCACAACGTCCATCAGGTTGACCTGGCTTTCCTGCGGAGCTGCCTTATGCGGCAAACTGTTCCGGGTCCCGGCGCCATTAAGCGGCCTTTCCATAGGTTACCGGCGAGCCTTTAATGAAGAATTCTGACTATTTGACCACACCGTGCCGAGAAGTATCCGTTTAGATCCTGGCTGTGCGAGCGATCGGCACGGCTATTTACACAACCTGTGCCAATATCACAACAGCCAGTGGCGTAGCGGAAGATAAGCATACTGGAATCTTCCGGGATCCATACGTCCGGCACTGTCGATCCACTACGCGAGGAAGGGGTCGCCGGATCCCGGGAAAGGCCATGGTGGGTAAGAGGAGCCTGCTCAACCGGAGCCCATCCCGGAGCCACATTGCCGGGATCGACCTTCACGGAGAGTCGCGCAGATCGCAGAAGCAACTTCGCCCGGCTGAGGATGCGCGCCGGTCAACTTGCCCCCTCTCCACGCAGAATGACGGGGATCGTCCTCCAGAGCAAACGAACGTCGAGCAGGAGGGACCATTTTTCCACGTATTCGACGTCGAGTTCCAGACGTTCGTAGAAGAGCAGCTTATTGCGGCCGCCGGTCTGCCACAGCCCCGTCAAGCCCGGACGAACGCTCAGGATCGTGCGAGCGCCGCGCCCCCGCATCTTATAGAGTTCGCTCGGCATATAGGGCCTTGGACCCACCAGGCTCATCTCTCCTTTGAACACGTTCCATAGCTGGGGCAACTCATCGATGCTGTACTTCCGGATGACGCGACCAACGGAGGTGATCCGGGGATCGTTCTGCAGCTTGTGAAAACGGGCATACTCTTCCCGCAACTCGGGATCGGCTTCGAGAATCTCCTTGAGCAACACGTCGGCGTCCGCATACATGCTGCGAAATTTGAGCATGGCGAAGCGGCGCTCGCCTTTGCCCACACGGATCTGCTTATAGAGCAACGGTCCGCGCGAGTTGAGCTTGATAAACAGCGCCACGATCAATCCTACGGGGAGCAACAATATCAGGCCGAACAGAGCCCCGAGAATGTCGATGGTTCGTTTGAGCACGACCTGCCAGAACTTCAACTGAGCGCCCCAGAGTGCCAGAGACGGCCTTTTGACTCGGGATGAAGCCGCGCTCTTAAAACTCTGCGTAGGACGAACTATGGAATCCGACTCTTGCGTGATAGCCTCCATTTGAGCAATATAGGGGGTTGACTATGAATGCAGACGGAGATCAGGGAAGGATGCTGTCGAAAGGCTTGGTTCTTCCGTAATTATGGCCCACAACAGTTCCGGCTCCCTGGAGCCGATCTCTCTCCCCGGCGGCTTTGCCCAGAATGATCTCAGGTCGACTCAGCCCTGAATATCGATCAAAGGGACGGCTGCACGCAGGCGATTTGAGATCAGATCGGCATTTGTATGACAAGGTGGCAAAAGCTCGCAGCTCACTCTGTTCTTAAAAAGCGGAACTTCCGCAGACACAGAGATGATAGTGGTCTATCGGACAAAGCTCTTCACTTCTTAAATCCATCTCTCCAAGAGGTGAACACAGAGAGTGACTGCGAGATAAGGGTTCGCGCAGGCTCGGCTGCGCGCGTGGCATGAATATTAGAAGAGCGTTTTCATACGTACACACGCTCCCCTCTTGTAATCAAGATACGGAAAAGATCGATTCTTTCACAAAAGTGTCACAAAAATAATTCGGCTCGGATCCTCGGCCCTTCCGTCCCTCCCAGGGTTTGAACCCGTCAACCATTCGAGGTTGAGATCGAGGTCGCTTTCGTACGGCGCTCGCGCTCAAAAGCCGTCCATTCCTTATCTACGATGGCGGCCATCTCCGCCCGGAACCGCGCCTGAGAGAAGCCTTCGGCATGTGTACGGATACGCTCGGGAGAGAACACATGAGCGTTCGCTTCCAGTGCCTGAACCGCTTCGATGAGCGCGGGCACGGTCTGTTCCTCGAAAAACAGGCCCGTTTCGCCGGGAAGGACCGTCTCGGTGGCTCCGCCCCGCCCGAAAGCGATCACCGGCGTGCCGCAGGCCTGCGCTTCCACGGGCACGATGCCGAAATCCTCTTCGGCGGCGAAAACGAACGCCCGCGCGCGCGCCATGTGCCGCTTGACGACTTCAAACGGTTGGTAGCCCATCAACGCGACGTTCGGACCGGCTTTGCGCCGAATTTTCTCAAACTCCGGCCCTTCTCCGATCACGACGAGCTTCTTGTCGGGCATGCGGCTGAAAGCCTCCACGATGAGATCGATCTTTTTGTATGGAACCATGCGTGAGACCGTGAAATAGTAGTCCTCTTTCTGCGTCTCGAGCGAGAAGCCTTCCGTATCCACGGGCGGATAGACGACGTGAGCCTCGCGCCGGTAGATCTTCCGGATACGCCGGGCCACGTAGTTCGAGTTGGCCACGTACACGTCCACCCGGTTGGCCGTGGCCACATCGTAGAGGCGCAGATAATGGAGCATCATTTTGACGAACTTCGCCCGCAGCCCCTTCTCCAAATTCGCCTCCCGGAGATATTGAAAATAGAGATCCCAGGCATATCGAACCGGCGTGCATACGTAGCTGATGTGCAACTGCTGTGCGCTCGTCAGCACGCCCTTCGCGACCCCGTAGCTCTGAGAAACGACGACATCATAGCCCGTCAGGTCAAACTGTTCGATGGCCAGGGGCAGAAACGGGAGATAATACCGATATTTACTCCTCGCGAAAGGCATCTTCTGAATAAAAGACGTCGTCACCGGCTTGCCCCGAAGGAAGTGACGTTGATCGTCCGGCAGAAAGTCGAAGAGGCTGAACAGGTCGGCCTCCGGATAGACGTGAATCAGTTGTTCCAGCACGCGTTCGGCCCCGCCATAGACGGGCAGCCATTCGTGCACGATGGCCGTGCGCATAGTACCTTGCCTCTGTGAAGATGCCCGGACCCGAACACCTTTGCCGTTTGATTTCTTCCGCGTCAAGGGTAGCAACCTAATGGATATCGTCTTCCAATCACAAGCCTAAATGACGGAATTGCTCCTATGATTCAACGCATCGCCCTTCTGGGCGTGGGACTCATCGGCGGCTCGCTGGGGCTGGCCTGGAAGAGAAACCGCCCCGACCTTCACATCACCGGCTTCGACGCCCCGGACGTGCTGGACCGAGCCTCCATGCTCGGGATCGTGGACGAGAAGGCCGCCACGGCCCGAAACGCCGTGATGGGAGCGGATCTCGTGGTGCTCGCGGCGCCCATCGGCGCGAACCTCCGGCTGCTCGAGGAGGCGGGGCCACATGTGCGTCCCGGCGCCCTCATCACGGACGTCAGTTCGGTCAAAAAGCCCCTCATGGAGCACGCCCGCCTCTTCGTCGAACCGGAGAACCTGTTCGTCGGCGGTCATCCGATGGCGGGCGCCGAGCACAGCGGCGTCGAACATGCCGACGCGCTGCTCTTCGAGAACGCGACGTACGTGCTCTGTCCGCCCGAAGATGAACCCGACCGGGAAGCGCTCGGCGAACTCATCCGCCTCATCGAAGCAACGGGCGCTCGCGTCCTTCTGCTCGACGCCGGGCGTCACGACCGCATCGCCGCCGTCGTGAGCCACCTGCCGCAACTCCTTGCCGTTGCCCTGATGAATCAGACTGCCGAAGAACAGGCCCACGACGAAGCCTTCCTCCACCTTGCCGCCGGAGGCTTCCGCGACATGACTCGCATTGCCTCCTCTCCCTTCCGGCTATGGCGGGACATCCTTCTCGCCAACGAGGGCGCCATCCTCGACGCTCTCGGACGCTTCACGAGCCTCCTGCGCACCCTGCGCAACCGGCTCATCGAAGAAAACCTCGATGCGCTCGAAGATGCCTTCGAACGCGCCCGAACCCTCCGCGAGACTATCCCGCGCGACACGAAGGGCTTCCTTCATCCCCTCGCCGACGTGTACGTGTACGTCGAGGATCAGCCCGGCGCGCTCTTCGGCATCACCCGCGCGCTCTTCAACGCAGAAATCAGCATCAAAGACATCGAACTGCTCAAGATCCGCGAGGGCACGGGCGGCACCTTCCGCCTCGGCTTCACCGACGAAACGGCGGCCGAGGCGGCGCGGGAGGCGCTCGAGCGGGCTGGCTACCGGGCGCATCGCCTCTGAGGCGGCGTCTCCCGGAAACCCGGCGCAATATGAACGCCCCTCGAAAAAAGCTCCCGAACGGCATTCTCCACCCCCGCGCCCGCCGGTTCCATTGACACTCCATTCGATCCGGTGTATCATGAAAATTCCGGGGCCGCGGCGCGCATGCGCAGGGCGGACAACCATTTCGGACGATCCCAAACGGTGACCTACATGGCAGTTTCGGAAACGCTCAAAAAAACCCCCCTCTACGACGTTCACGTGGCCCTGGGCGCACGCATGGTCCCCTTTGCCGGCTTCGACATGCCCGTGCAATACTCCGGCATCATCGACGAGCACATGGCCGTCCGCACCGCGGCGGGGCTCTTCGACGTCAGCCACATGGGCGAGGTTTATGCCCGCGGGCCGCGCGCCTTCGACTTCGTGCAGAACCTCGTCACGAACGACGCCGCGCGCCTCACCGACGGGCGCGCCATGTACACGGTCATGTGCCGACCCGACGGCGGCATCGTGGATGATCTCCTCGTCTACCGGATAAACGCCGAGGAGTACATGCTCGTCATCAACGCCTCGAACATCGAGGGGGATTTCGCGTGGATGCAGGCCCACAATCCCATGGGGGCGGAACTCACGAACGTCTCCGATGAGATCGCGCTCCTCGCCATTCAGGGACCGGAGGCCTTCGGGATCGTGCAATCGCTCGTCGGCGACGCGCTCGACCTCGACGCGATCAAGTTTTACCACTTCGTTCCGATGGCGCCGGGCGCTTTCCTCGGCTGTTCGTGGGCGATTCTCTCGCACACCGGCTATACGGGGGAGCGCGGCCTGGAGATTTATTGCCAAGCCGGAGACGCCGTCCGGATATGGGAGGCGCTCATGGAAGCCGGTCGGGCGCGCGGCCTCAAACCCGCCGGTCTCGGCGCACGCGACACGCTCCGGCTCGAAGCCGGGTACTGCCTCTACGGGAACGACATCACCGAGGAGACCAACCCGCTCGAAGCCGGACTCGGGTGGCTGGTGAAATTCGACAAAGGCGATTTCGTCGGGCGTGAGGCGCTCGTGAAGGTGAAGGAGGAGGGGCCCGCGCGGAAGCTCGTCGGCTTCGTCGTCGAGGGGCGCGGGCTGCCCCGGCACGGCTACCCCATCCTCGACGCCGAAGGCGCGGAGATCGGCGTCGTCACGAGCGGCACGCAATCGCCCGTCCTCCGCACGGGCGTCGGCCTCGGATACGTCCCGAACGATCCCGCCTTCACCCGTCCCGGCACGCGCCTGGGGATTGCCGTGCGAAAGCGCCCCCTCCCGGCGACCGTGACGAAACCGCCTTTTCACAAAAAATAGCTCCGGACCCGGAGCAATCTATAACCTCCGGGTGTACCTTTACGCAAGCAGTCAAACGCAGTCTTCTTTTCCACGCCCCAGTATTGATGCCCGGGGCACACTGTTTGTTCACCCACAATGTGCCGACCGAACCCTTCCTTTCCCGGCATCCGGACGTTCCCGGTGGAACGAAGCGGCTGAGGGATGCTGCCCGCCGGTCGCGCTCACCCAGTCTCTTCGAAGCGATACGGAATTATAGTCTTCGAAGCTTATCCTTGAGTTTTCGGAATGAAAATCGAAGTTTTTTTGACGGGACAGACCCTCACCGATGAAGACGTCAGGGGGTATACCGTCGTCGTGATCGACGTGCTTCGCACCAGTTCGACGATAGCCACGGCGCTGAGCAACGGCGCGCGGGCGGTGGTGCCGGTGGCGGACATGGCCGAGGCGGGCAAGATCGCCGCCAATCTCGATCAGGCGAGCTTTCTGATGGGCGGCGAACGCGGCGGCAAAAAGATCGAGGGGTATCATCTGGGCAACTCCCCCCTCGAATACGACCGGGCGACCGTCGAGGGCAAGACGATCATTCTGAACACGACCAATGGCACGAGCGCGATCCTCCACGCGCGGGAGGCGGAACACCTCGTCGTCGGCAGTTTCCTGAATGCGGGCCGCGTCGTCGATTTTGCGCGGGAGAAAGGGCGGGACGTGGCCCTCGTGTGCGCCGGATGGCGCAATCGTATCTCGCTCGAAGACACGCTCTGCGCCGGTCTGATGCTGCATCGCCTCTGGGAGGGGCGGGAGCCCGCCGCCGTATCGGACTCGGCGCACATTGCCTTCACCCTCTTCCGGAACGACGGCGGCAACCTCCACGAGGCCATCGAGCATTGCAATCACGCCCAGCGACTCTCGGAGATCGGCTTGCACGCCGATCTCAACTATTGCACCCGCGTGGACGCATTGCCCGTCCTCCCCTGCTTCGACGACAGCCGCCTCGTCCTCTATCCCCCTCCCGGCGAGGACCGGCCCGGCCTGACCCGGCCCGCACCTGTCGAGCGGGCGACTCCAAACGCCGCCTGAATCGAACGCGCAACGGATCGCCGCACCCGCCTCCCTCCGGCGTCCGCGGGTTCTCCCGCAAAAATCTGGATTCACCGCCTGTGCTGTCGTAGTTTAAAGCATGGCTAAAACGGCGCGTAAAAAGAAGAAAGGGCACGCCTCCGGCAAGCAGCCCCGGCCGGCTCTCGTGTCGCCGCAACGAAAAAAGGAAGTACTGGGCCTGATCTTGATGGTGCTGGCGCTTCTGCTCACGCTCGCGGTCGTCACCTACAGCCCGGCGGACGACGCCGTGGCGCAACAGTTCTCGCTCGACGCGCTCCTCAATCCCGGCGACAACCGGGCCGAGAACGCGCTCGGACTCATCGGCGCGGCCATCGCCCGGCTCCTCGTGCCGCGCGCGCTCGGCTATTCGGCGCTCATCTTCCCCGCCCTCCTCTTCGCCTGGGGGTACGTCTTCTTCCGCAACCGCACGCCGGTCTACCTTCCGCTGCTGACGATCCTCCTCAGCGTGAGCGCCTTCATCCTCTCGGCCCTCTTCGGCTGGTTCGGCCTGACGATGGAAGTGGACCTGCTGAACTGGAGCGGAGCCTGGGGCCTCGGCGCAGCAGGGTGGATGCAACGCATCTTCGGCGCCGCCGGCTCGCTCATCCTGACGCTCCTCACGCTCGTCGTGACCGTCCTCCTGGTGGTCGACCACGACATCCAGCGCTCGATCGACCGGGTGGAGGAGTTCGTCAAGACCTCGCGGGAGCGTCTGAAAACGTGGCGGGAGGGCAAACGCGGACAGCGCGCCGAACGACGAGCCGAGCGACAACGCGCGCTCGAAGAACGCCGCGCCGAACGGGCACGCGCCGAAGCGGAGCGCGCCCGGAAGCAACCGGCCGAACCCTCCCGGCAGGCAAAAATTCCCCGACAGGCCGAGCCCTCCCGACCGACTCGATCGGCAATCCGTACGCCGGAACGGCCCGTCCTGCCCACCGCATCCCCGCGAGCCCCCGTCCCGGAGCCCCTGACCCCGGAGGCCGAGGCGCGCCCCGCTCCCGAGCCCCAGCCCCCCGCCGAACCTGCCGAGCCGCCGCAACTCGAACTGAAGGTGCGCGCCCGCATCGAGGAAGAGAAAACAGACGCGCTCGACGTCAAGGTCGACGCCGCCCTCGAAGAAGCGCCCTACGAGATGCCGTCGCTCGACCTCCTCGACGACGCCGACGAAAGCGACGTCCGGATCGACTATGACGAGCTCGAAGAGAACAAGCAGATTCTCCTCGACAAGCTTGCCACGTACAACATCGAGATCACCGACATCAACGCCATCGTCGGCCCCACGGTGACGCTGTACGAACTCACGCCCGCTTCCGGCGTCAAGATCAGCCGCATCACGGCGCTCGAAGACGACCTCGCCATGGCGATGGCCGCGCGCGGCATTCGCATGATCGCCCCCATCCCCGGCAAGACGGCCATCGGCGTCGAAATCCCGAACCATCGCCGCGAGCTCGTCCGCATCCGCGACGTCATCGGCACGGCCCGTTTCCGAGACACCGACTACGAACTACCCCTCATCATCGGCAAGACCATCGAGGGGGAGGTCTACATTCAGGACCTCACGAAGATGCCGCACGTGCTCATCGCCGGAGCGACGGGCTCGGGCAAGTCGGTGGGGGTCAATGCCTTCATCACGGGGTTGCTCTACGCCTGTCCGCCGTCGATGCTCAAGTTCGTGATGATCGATCCGAAAAAGATCGAACTTCAGCCGTATGCCCGCATCATGGACCACTTCGCCGCGATGCCGTCCGGCGTGGACGAACCGATCATCACCGATTTCTCGCAGGCGCTGAGCACGCTCAAGAGCTGTGAGAAAGAGATGGAGTTGCGGTACGACCATCTCTCGAAAGCGCGCGTGCGCAGCCTTGCCGAATACAACAAACGCCTTCGGGAGGGCCGCCTGTCTTCCGAGGACGGCCATCGCCCGCTCCCGTACATCGTCGTGGTCGTGGATGAGCTGGCCGACCTCATGATGACGGCGGGGAAAGACATCGAGGGACCGATCGCCCGCCTCGCACAGATGGCCCGCGCCGTGGGCATCCACCTCATCCTCGCCACCCAACGCCCGTCGGTGGACGTGATCACGGGGCTGATCAAGGCCAACTTCCCCGCGCGCATCGCCTTCAAGGTGGCCACGAAGATCGACTCGCGCACCATTATCGACCGGAACGGAGCGGAAGGGCTGGTCGGCAACGGCGACTTGCTCTTCATGCTCGGCAGCCGCCTGATGCGCCTCCAGGGACCGTTCGTCTCGATGGAAGAAGTGGACCGGCTGACCCATTTCATCGGCGAACAACCCGGCAGCGGGCCCTACCTCCTTCCCGACCTCGAAGAGAATCCCGAAGCCCCGGGCATGACGGCCGGCGCCGAAGAGCGCGACGAGCTTTTCGACGAGGCGGCGCGCATCATCGTGCGGAGCGGGCAGGGCTCGGTCTCGCTGCTCCAGCGGAAGCTCTCCGTCGGGTACTCCCGGGCCGCCCGCATCGTGGATCAACTCGAAGACGCGGGCATCGTGGGGCCGTTCGAAGGCTCGAAAGCCCGGCAGGTTCTCGTAGACGATGAGTTTCAACTCGACGACTTGCTCAAGTCAAAGCCCTGATCCAGAGCCCCGGGGACGGGCCGTCGCCCCCCAACCAACCGCCTCTTTCCGATGACCGACTGTCCTTTTTGCGCCATTATCGCCGGACGGCTCCCGGCAAGCATCGTACACCGGGACGACGTGTGCACCGCTTTCCTGGACATCCGACCCGTCAACCCCGGCCACACGCTCGTCGTGCCGAACGCGCACGCGGCGCACCTCGCCGACGTGCCGCCGGAGACGGGCGGTCCGCTCTTTCGCACGGCGCAGCGCGTCGCCGCCGCGCTCCGGACCTCGGGCGTGCGCTGTGAAGGCGTCAACTTCTGGCTGGCCGACGGCGAAGCGGCCGGGCAGGAGGTGATGCACGTACACCTCCACGTCGTCCCCCGTTACCGGGGCGACGGCTTCGGGATCAGGCCCGGCCCCACCTATGGCCACACGCCTTCCCGCGAAACACTCGATGCCCTCGCCGAACGCATCCGCGCCGGGCTCGGCTAAACCGCCGAGGCATCTCTTCACGTAAACTTGGCGCCTCTCTCCGCATGACGTTCCCCGGCCTTCGGCGACATCCCGTACTTTTCCGGCCGAACGTTTCGATGAACGAACCCTCCCGAACATGCCAGGCTCCCCCGACGCTTTCCCCACCATCGGCATCCTCGGCGGCGGTCAACTGGGCCGCATGACGGCGATGGCCGCGATCCGCCTCGGAA
>JALSSK010000150.1 GCA_026984335.1 Rhodothermales bacterium | reverse complement strand
CTCGTGAAAAAGGCGGCGGGCGAGGTGCTCATCTACGGCCAACCGTACGAGAAACAGCGCGACAAGGTGGCGTACGTGCCCCAGCGGGGCAGTGTGGACTGGGACTTCCCCACCTCCGTGCTCGACGTCGTGATGATGGGGCTCTACCGGAAGATCGGGTGGTTCCGGCGTCCGGGCCGGGCGGAACGCGCGCAGGCGATGGCGGCCCTCGAAAAGGTGGGCATGGAGCCGTTCGCCGACCGGCAGATCAGCCGGCTCTCCGGCGGGCAACAACAGCGGGTGTTCCTCGCCCGCGCCCTCGTTCAGGATGCGCTGATCTACCTCATGGACGAGCCTTTCCAGGGCGTCGACGCCACCACCGAGCGCTCCATCATCGCGCTGCTCCGCGATCTCCGGAGCCGGGGAAAGACGGTCGTCGTCGTCCATCACGACCTCCAGACCGTGCCGGAATACTTCGACGCCGTGATGCTGCTCAACGTCCGGCGCATCGCCGCCGGGCCGGTCGACAAGGTGTTCACCGAGGAGAACCTTCGCCTGACCTACGGCGGGCGGATCGCCTTCCTCAAGGCGGCGCCGGGCGCGCCTTCCGCCTCCGGGGCTTAATCTTCGAGCATCGACCTTCCCGGCTTTCGAGCGATGGATCTCTTCTCCCAGCTTTTCACGGATTACACGCTCCGCACCGTGGCCCTCGGCTCGGCGACGCTGGGCGTCGTGAGCGGTGCGCTGGGCTCGTACGCCCTCCTCCGCCGGCAAAGCCTCCTCGGCGACGCCGTCTCACACGCCGCCCTCCCCGGCATCGCCCTGGCGTTCCTGCTCACCGGGAGCAAGCTGCCCTGGGTGCTCATCTTCGGGGCCGCCGCCGCCGGGTGGCTCGCGACGATCTTCGTGATGACCGTCACGCAGACGACCCGCATCACGTACGACAGCGCCCTCGGCATCACGCTCTCGGTCTTCTTCGGCTTCGGGCTCGTGCTGCTCACCCTCATCCAGAAACGCCCCGACGCCACGCAGGCGGGCCTCGACCGCTTCCTCTTCGGGCAGGCGGCGGCGCTCGTCGCCCGCGACGTGTGGACGATGGGGATCCTCGGTGCGGCGGCGCTTCTCCTGACGACGCTCTTCTGGAAGGAATTCAAACTCCTCTCCTTCGACCCCGAGTTCGGAAAGACGCTCGGCTTCCCCATACGCGGCCTCGACGTGCTCCTGACGACGCTCCTCGTCGTCGCCATCGTGATCGGCCTTCAGACCGTGGGGGTGGTGCTCATGAGCGCGATGATCATTGCTCCGGCGGCGGCCGCCCGGCAGTGGACCGACCGCCTCGGGCTGATGGTGGCGCTCTCGGCCCTCTTCGGCGCGCTTGCGGGCGTGAGCGGGGCGGTGCTGAGCAGCTCGGCGGCCAACCTGCCCACCGGGCCCATGATCGTCCTCTGCGTGAGCGTCCTCGTGATCGTCTCGCTCTTCCTCGCGCCGAACCGGGGGCTCTTCGGGCGATGGCTCCGCGCCTGGCGGAACAGCCGACGGCTCCGCCTCGAAGCCGTTCTCCTCGACCTCTATGCCCTCTCCGCACAGCACGAC
Source organism: Rhodothermales bacterium (assembly GCA_026984335.1). Classification (GTDB taxonomy): domain Bacteria; phylum Bacteroidota; class Rhodothermia; order Rhodothermales; family ISCAR-4553; genus JALSSK01. Next base: position 2,227 of record JALSSK010000150.1, on the reverse strand, counting down.
GCGCCCGACCATCCCCACGACGAATCCGTGCTCGAGATGATGAGCACGCCCTCGGGCAAGGTGCATCACAGCCTTGAAGTCCTCGCCGAGCGCGGGCTCGTCCGCCGCGTCGATGAGCGGAAGTGGGCGCTGACCGAGGACGGACGCGCGCGCGCCGAGACGCTCGCCCGGACGCGCGGCGAAAGCCGGACCGCTCCATGACCCTGACGATCTTCTCGAAGCGCATACGATGAGTCCCGAACAGCTCGAAATACAGATGATCGCCGTGGTGGTGGCGGCGGCGTGCGCGCTGCCGGGGGCGTTCCTCGTTCTTCGGAAAATGGCCATGATGAGCGACGCCATCAGCCATGCCATCCTGCCGGGGATCGTCGTCGTCTTCTTCCTCACGCAGGACCTCAACTCGCCGCTCCTCATCCTCGGCGCGACGCTCACCGGCGTGCTGACGGTCGCCCTCGTCGAGGTGCTCAACCGCACGCGGCTCGTGAAGGAGGATGCGGCCATCGGGCTGGTCTTCCCCGCGCTTTTCAGCATCGGCGTGATTCTCATCGCCCACTATGCCGGGGACGTCCACCTCGACGTCGACGCGGTGCTCCTCGGCGAGCTCGCCTTCGCGCCCTTCAACCGCTTCACCGTCGGCGGGTACGACCTCGGCCCGAAGGCGCTCTTCGTGATGGGCGGCATCGGGCTGCTCAACGCGGCGTTCCTCACGCTGTTTTACAAGGAACTCAAGCTCGCCACGTTCGATGCCGGGCTGGCCGCCGCGCTCGGGTTCATGCCGGGCGCGCTCCATTATGCCCTGATGGCGCTCGTCTCGGTGACGGCGGTGGGCGCCTTCGACGCCGTCGGCTCGATCCTCGTGGTGGCCCTCATGATCGGCCCGCCCGCGACGGCCTACCTCCTCACCGACCGCCTCGCGTGGATGATCGTGCTCGGCGTGGCGCTCGGCGCCGTCTCGGCCGTCGGCGGCTTCTGGATGGCGCACGCCCTCGACGCTTCCATCGCCGGCTCCATGGCGACGATGGTGGGCGTGGTCTTCACGCTCGCCTTCCTCTTCGCGCCGCGTCGGGGACTGCCGGCCGTGCACCGACGCCGGAGACGGCAACGGTGGACGTTCGCGCAGAAGATGCTCGTCATCCACCTGCTTCACCACGAAGGATCGCCCGAGGAGGCCCGTGAATGCCGGGCGGAGCACCTGCAAGAACACCTCCGGTGGACGCCCGATTTCGCCGGGCGGGTGGTGCGCGAGGCCCTCGCCGCCGGACTCGTCCGCCGGGACGGCGACCGGCTGTTTCTCACCGACGCCGGACGCGCCCTCGCAGGCGAAGCGATCGTGGCTGCATGAGACGGCGCGGCATACGGGCGGCATGCGCCGAATGGTTCCGAAAGGCCTGCTCACCCCACGCGCGCGAAGCCGTCGCGGAGGGGGGCGTAGTGGGCCTCGTAGTGGGCGCGGATGCCGGCGTGCTCCGGGTCGCGGAGGTGCGGGTCGCGGCGGACGAGGGCGAAGGCCGCCTCCCGGGCGCGGACGAGGAGGGCCTGATCCTCGGCGATGTCGGCGATCTTGAGGTCGGGCAGGCCGCTCTGCCGCGTGCCGAAGAAGTCGCCCGCGCCGCGCAGTTTGAGGTCGAGTTCGCTGATCTCGAAGCCGTCGTCGGTGCGGACCATGGCGTCGAGGCGGGCCTCGGCTTCGGCGGTGCGTTTGAAGCCGGCCATGAGGATGCAATAGCTCTGCTCGCCGCCGCGCCCGACGCGCCCGCGCAGCTGATGGAGCTGGCTCAGGCCGAAGCGCTCGGCGTGCTCGATCACCATCACCGTCGCGTTCGGCACGTCCACGCCCACCTCGATCACCGTCGTCGCCACGAGGATGTCCGTCTCGCCGTCCTTGAAGCGGGCCATCGCCTCCTCCTTCTCATAGGCGAACATCCGCCCGTGGATCAGGTCCACCCGGTACGGTCGGAACTCGGCCTGGAGCTTTTCGAAGCCCGACTCCGCATCCTTCAGGTCGAGCTTCTCGCTCTCCTCCACGAGCGGGTAGACCACATAGCACTGCCGTCCTTCCCGCAGTTCCTTTCGGATGAAATCGTAGACCTCGCCCCGGCGTTTTTCGGAGCGGAGCATGGTTTTAATGGGCTTGCGTCCCGCCGGGCGTTCCCGGATGAGCGTCACGTCGAGGTCGCCGTAGAGGGTCATCGCGAGGGAGCGCGGGATGGGGGTGGCGGTCATGAGG
>JALSSK010000149.1 GCA_026984335.1 Rhodothermales bacterium | reverse complement strand
GTCCGTGCTCGGCTCGGTCCGCCCCGGCTGCACGTCCCGCGCGAACACGCGCAGCAGCTCCTTCCCCCGCGCCATGAACTCGTGCGTGTCGATGCGGCGTCGCGCCGGTATGGTGAGCGCGAGCAGCACCCCGGCCACCGTGGCATGAATGCCCGACTTCAGACAGGCCACCCACAGTGCGATGCCGAGCACCACGTAGACCGCCGGCCGCTGGATCCGCAGCCGGTTGGCCGCCACCAGCGCCGCCAGCACTCCACCGCCGACGCCAAGGGCGACCCACGAGATCTCAGCCGTGTAGAAGAGCGCGATGACCAGCACCGCCCCGAGGTCGTCCACGATGGCCAGCGCCGTGAGGAACACCTTCAGGGCGAGCGGCGCACGCTTGCCCAGCAGCGCCAGCACCCCGAGCGCAAAGGCGATGTCCGTCGCCATCGGGATGCCCCAGCCGCCGATGCCCTCCGTGCCGGCGTTGAGCAACGCATAGAGGGCCGCCGGCGCCACCATCCCCCCGAGCGCCGCCGCCACGGCCAGCGCCGCCGCCTTCGGCGACGACAGCTCCCCCACCAGCACCTCCCGCTTGATCTCCAGCCCGACGAGGAAAAAGAAGATCGCCATCAGCCCGTCATTGATCCACAGCAACAGAGGCTTGCTGATCACGAAGCCACCCACCCCTAGCGTGACGACGGTCTGCCACAGGTCGAAGTAGCGGTCGGAGAAGGGCGAGTTGGCCCACAGGAGGGCAAGGAGGGCGCATGCGAGCAGCAGGATACCGCCGGCGGCCTCCAGCTTGAAAAAACGCTGAAACGGGCGCAGCAAACGCGGGGTCAGGCCGGTAGTTGTCCTCGTCATGTGTGCTTCCGGTTTCCGGTTAAAGCAAGGGTATGGTACAGGCCGAAGGGCGCCTGGGCCTCAAAATCAGTCCTGCGCCGAAATCGCGTCTCCGGGCCGTTCCCGGCAGCGAGCGCCGGTGCGCTGGGATGGGGATGCCCTCGAAGTCAGGGCGTCAGGCGGAGATGCACGCCGGAGAGGTCGGGGGGCGGCCCCTGCTTGGCCGAGCGGAGCGAGTCGAACCAGAACTTGCCCAGGAGCAGCGCGGGCGCGGCGCACGCGGCATGCCCGCCGAAGGTGAGCGACACCACCTCCACGGCGGCGGCCCCGCGCGCCTTGAAGCTCGCCGAAGCCACCTCGGTGTTGGCGAACGGCACCAGGTCGTCGTCCACGCAATGATACATTCGCATCGGCGTCTTCGGCGTCCACGCATAGAGATCGTTGTCCCGAAGGGCCTTCCGGAGCGGGTGGTCGGCGTCGTTCTCGAAGGCCGCGATGTAGTCGTCGCGGGCGATCTCCAGCGGCACGGCGGGCAGTTCGGCGTCGATCTGCGCGCTGTCGTGCGCGCCGTCGAAGAGCACGGGCAGGCGCACGTCCCACGGCGGGACGAAGGCGTCCGAGAGGTTCTCGAAGAGGTCGTACACGTCGTCGTAGGCGAGGAGGGTGTACGGAAAATAGAAGGGCGAGGGATATGGTTCGCGGCTGAGCATGAGGTCGGCCATCGTGCCCGACATGTCGTAGTTGCCCGCCATCGGCGCGGTGGCGGTAAGGGAGAACTCGTCGGCGTGCTCGGCTTCGATGAGGCGCTGCGTCGCCGCCGTGGCGAAACCGCCCTCCGAATAGCCGATGAGGAACAGCCCCTCGTTCAGGTCGAGGCCCTCCGTTTCGGCGAAGCGTCGTCCGGCCCGCAGCATATCCACCGTGGCGGTGGCGAGCGAGGCCGCGTGCACGTAGGGGTGGAGCCCTTCGGACGTGCCGAGGCCGAGGTAGTCCGGCATCACGGCGAAGTATCCCGTCGTGGCGAAGACGACGCCGATGAGCGTCTCGGGCACGTCCAGCCCGCCGACGGAAGCGACGGCGTCCCGGGCGACCACGGTGCCGTGCTGATAGCTCACCATCGGCATCGCGCCGGCCAGGCCCCGGGGCCGCATCACCGCTCCGGAAGCCGTCGTCTCGTTGCCCTTCGGGTCGATGGTGCGATAGACGACGCGGTAGATCTCCACGTCGAAGGCGGGCGCGACGGGCACGCCGAAGCTCGCAAAGAGGCCCGAGAGCTCCTGCTTCGTCGCCGTCTCGATGAGCGTCGTGGAGACGATGCTGCCCCGCCCCTCGTCCGGCGGCGGCTCCTCGGCCGGCGACCCGCTGTCGCACGCGGCCAGAAAAAACATCGCCGCCGCCACGCCGAGGACGAACGTGCGAAAGCCGCGTCGTGCGGGCCGGAAGGAGATCAAACGGTTCCTTTGCCTCATGAACAGAGCCTCGGTTCAGCTGAAAAATCGGTCCGGAAAAGACACCGGAGAGACGGGGCGCGGAGATGCGACCTGCGTCCTCCGTATATCCCTTTTATTGTGGCGGGGATCCCGTATATTGCCGCCACTTTGCGTTTTCCCGACGGCCTTCAGGCCCTCCGGATTCGGAGCCGTCCCCCTCCGACCACCGTACTCCCACCAGAGCCGAGTGATTCATGGACATCGTCGCCCTTCTGCGCGGAATCCTGGGACTTGTCGTCATCCTGGGCCTTGCCTTTCTGCTCTCGAACAATCGAAGACGGGTCAACTGGCGCACCGTCGGGGCTGGTCTGGGACTCCAGCTCGTGCTTGCCGTTTTCATTCTGAAGGGCAATGAGATGGGCGCGACCTTTTCGCCCCTCGGCTGGCCGAAAGCCTTTTTCGCGTGGGTCAGCTCGTTTTTCGTGCTCGTGCTGAACTTCACCACGGCGGGCGCGGAGTTCGTCTTCGGCGCGCTCGCCATCAGCCCCGGCATGGACGGCAGCATGGGCAATTTCTTTGCTTTTCAGGTGCTGCCTACGATCGTCTTCTTCGGCGCACTCATGGCGGTGTTCTATCACCTCGGCATCATGCAGCGCGTGGTGCAGGGCATGGCCTGGCTCGTCACGCGGCTGCTCGGCACGAGCGGGGCGGAGTCGCTCTCGGTGACGGCGAACATTTTCGTGGGGCAAACGGAAGCGCCGCTCGTCATCAAGCCCTATCTCGAAAAGATGACGTACTCGGAGCTCATGGCCGTCATGACCGGCGGCATGGCCACCATCGCCGGCGGCGTGATGGTGGCGTACATCTCGATCCTCGGCAACGCTTTCGCGCAGGCCCAGGGCCTCGACCTCGAGACGGCGCAACTGCTCTTTGCCGAACAGCTCCTCGGCGCGAGCCTGATGGCCGCGCCGGCGGCGCTCCTCCTCTCGAAGATCCTCGTGCCGGAAGTCGGGGAGCCGGTCACGCAGGGCGAGGTGAAGATCGCGGTGGAACAATCGACGAAGAACGTGATCGACGCGGCGGCGGCGGGCGCGGGCGACGGCCTCAAGCTGGCCCTCAACGTCGGCGCGATGCTCATCGCCTTCCTCGCGCTCATCGCCATGGCGAACTGGCTCCTCGGCTGGGGCGGCGATCTCTTCGGCGTCTCGCTCTCCCTCGAAGGGCTCTTCGGGTGGATCCTCAGCCCGCTGGCCTGGCTCATCGGCGTGCCCTGGGCCGACGCGGCGGACCTCGGCTCGCTCATCGGCACGAAGATCGTCGCCAACGAGTTCGTCGCCTATACCATCCTGGCGGACCTCATCCAGCAAGGAGCGCTCTCGCCCAAGTCCATCACCATGGCGACGTTCGCCCTGTGCGGCTTCGCCAACTTCTCGTCCATCGCCATCCAACTCGGCGGCATCGGGCCGCTGGCGCCCTCGCGGAAGTCGGAACTGGCGCAACTGGGCCTGCGCGCCGTGCTCGCCGGCACGCTGGCGAACATGA
>JALSSK010000148.1 GCA_026984335.1 Rhodothermales bacterium | reverse complement strand
GTCGCTTCGGCTTCCGGCGTCGCTTCGGCTTCCGGCGTCGCTTCGGCTTCCGGCGTCGCTTCGGCTTCCGGCGTCGCTTCGGCTTCCGGCGTCGCTTCGACGAGGTCCGCTTCCGTCACGACGGGCGTCTCCGTCTTTGCGGCGGCGGGTTTGCGGCGGCGGCTGCGGCGGGTGCGTTTGCGCTTCGCTCCGCCCGCGCCTTCGGGCCGCACGTCGTTGTAATCGACGAGTTCGATCACGGCCATCTCCGCGGAGTCCCCGGCGCGCTGTCCGAGCTTGATCACCCGGGTGTACCCGCCGTTCCGCTCGCTGATGCGCCCGGCGATCTCGCCGAAGAGCTCCGTGACGGAGGCTTTGTCCTGGAGGTGGCGGAAGACCTGCCGCCGATTGTGCATCGTGTCGTTCTTTGCGCGGTTGATCAGCGGCTCGACGTACATACGCAGCGCCCTGGCCTTCGTCAGCGTCGTCGTGATGCGCTTGTGGCGGATGAGCGCGTTGGCAAGTGCGGCGAGCGTCGCCTTACGATGCGCGCTCGTGCGCCCCAGCTTAAAGCCTTTATGTTGATGTCTCATGACGTTCCAGTACGGGATTTATCCGCCCGGTCGCATCGACGCGCCGGACGCAACTCGAATCTAGTTTCGGACCTCTTCGAGGTACTTGTCCACGTCCATGCCGAAGTGAAGATTTCGCTCTTCGAGCACCTGAATCAACTCCTGAAGCGACTTGCGCCCGAAGTTGCGGAACTTGAGCATCTCCGACTCCTCGCGGCGGACGAGATCGCCGATGGTCTTGATGTTGGCGGCCTTGAGGCAGTTGTGCGCCCGCACCGAGAGGTCGAGCTCATCGACCGACTGCGCCAGCAGTTCGCGGATGCGCTGCACCTCGGCGTCGACCTCCTTCTCCTCGGCCGTCGGCTGCGGCTCACTGTCCATCTTGATGAAGAGATTGACGTGATCGCGCAGGATGGTGGCGGCCTGTGCGAGGGCTTCTTCGGGCGAGACGGCGCCGTTCGTGTGCACTTCCAGCGTCAGGCGCTCGAAGTCGATCTTTTTCCCCACACGCATCGGTTTGATGGTGTATTTCACGTTCTCGATGGGGGTGAAGATCGCATCGATGGCGATGACGCCGATGGGGTCGTCGGGGCGTTTGTTCTCGTCGGCGGGGACGTAGCCGCGTCCGTGCTCCATGCGCAGTTCGATGCTCAGGTGCGCGTCTTCGGCCAGCGTGGCGATGTGGTGCTCGGGATTGAGCACCTCGTAGTCACTCGTAGCCTCGCCGATGTCGGCGGCGGTCCACGCGCCCGGTCCGGTCAATGACAGATGGATATTGCCGTCGTTGACCTCGTTCGACTTGAAACGGACCCCCTTCAGGTTCAAGATCACGTCCGCCACGTCTTCGGTGACGCCTGAGATGGTGGAAAACTCATGCTGCACGCCGTCAATCTTGATGGCCGTGACGGCGACTCCCGGCAGGGAGGAGAGCAGCACGCGCCGGAGCGCATTGCCGATAGTAACCCCGTATCCCCGTTCGAGCGGCTGAATCACAAAGCGCCCGTAGGTCTCGGTGATCTCTTCTACCTCAACGCCGTCCGGCATCTGAATCGCAAAGGTGCTCATAGTAGATCGATCAATACTTGAATAGGAAGCAGGGTGCCGGCCCAGCGCCGACGCCCCACATGAGAGCTCCCCGTCGGGAGCGGCCGTGGGCCCGCACGCCCCGGATCACTACTTCGAGTACAACTCGACGATGAGCTGCTCGCGAATGTTTTCCGGAATGTCCTCGCGGTTGGGATAGTCCAGGAACTTGCCCTGCATGGCCTTGCGGTCCACCTCCAGCCACGGATAGACGCGGCGGGAGCGGCCGAGCGCGTCACGGACCACCTCGAGGCTGCGGCTCCGCGGGCGCACCGCGATGATGTCGCCGCTTCGGAGTTGATACGACGGGATGTCGACCACCTGATCGTTGACCATAATGTGGCCGTGGTTGACCAGCTGGCGCGCCTGACGACGCGTCCGCGCAAAGCCCAGGCGGAAGACCGTGTTGTCGAGGCGGGCTTCGAGAAACTTGAGCAGGTTCTCCCCCGTGATGCCTTTCTTGCGGGCCGCCTTCTCGAACAGGTTCCGGAATTGGCGCTCCAGCAACCCGTAGGTGTACTTGGCTTTCTGCTTTTCCTTCAACTGAACGGCGTACTCGCTCTCTTTCGAGCGGCGCGACCGTCCATGCTGTCCCGGCGGGTAGGCTTTGCGTTCCACGGCTTTGCTCGGGCCGAAGATCGGCTCGCGAAAACGCCGGGCGATTTTCTGTTTGGGGCCTCTGTATCGGGCCATAGGATGGTCTCCTCTCGTTTGTTCAACAATGAAAAACAAACGTACGGATACGCCCTCGACGTATCCGTAACCGGGCTTATCCCGAAGGGCGCGCGGTTGCTGCGTTTTCCCGCACGAGCTCGCCTCACACCTCGAGCGGAGGCCTTGCGCGCGGGAGCAACGTCAGACGCGGCGGCGTTTCGGGGGCCGGCAGCCGTTGTGTGGGATGGGGGTGACGTCGCGGATCGTCGCGATCTCGAGGCCGACGTTGGAGAGGGCGCGGATGGCCGACTCGCGGCCGGCGCCGGGTCCTTTCACGTACACGTCGACGCGGCGCAGGCCGAGGTCGTGCGCTTCCTTCGCCGCCGCCGTCGCCGCCACCTGAGCGGCATAGGGCGTGTTCTTGCGGCTGCCTTTGAAGCCCATCTTCCCGGAACTCGCCCAGGAAATCGTGTTGCCGTACTGGTCGGTCAGCGTAACGAGCACGTTGTTGAACGTGGCCCGAATGTGCGCCTGGCCATTGGCCTCCACGACGACTTTCTTCTTGCGGGTGCGACTTCCGCTCTTCTGTCTTTTTGCCATAACCTAACTGTGGGCTCTTATTCGCGGGTTCCGCTCGCGGCCCCCCGGCGCTCGCCCGGAGGGCAGACGCTTCGGGGCGACGGGGGAAACCCGGGATTATTTCCTCGGCGCCTTCTTCTTACCGGCGACGGTTTTCTTCTTGCCTTTTCGGGTGCGGGCGTTGGTCTGCGTCCGCTGTCCCCGCACGGGCAGGCCGCGTCGATGCCGCAGCCCCCGATAGCACCCGATGTCCATCAGACGCTTGATGCTGAGTTGCACCTCGGACCGAAGCTGACCTTCGACGAGGTACTGATCTTCGATCAGGCGCCGTACGGTGCGGGTCTGCTCGTCGGTCCAATCCTTGGGGCGCGCATCGGCGTCGATGCCGGCCTTTTCCAGGATCTCCCGGGCCAGCGAGCGCCCGATTCCATAGATCGACGTCAGGGCAATTTCCCCGCGTTTCTGCGGCGGTACGTCTACTCCTGCGATTCGTGGCATATCCTATTCCGGGCTTACCCTTGGCGCTGTTTGTGCCGCGGGTTCTTCTTGTTGATCACATAGACACGGCCTTTCCGACGCACGATCTTGTCGTCAGAGCTCCGTTTCTTGACACTGGCGCGAACTTTCATGGTCTTCCGTGATGGTGCAGGCGAAACAAGGGGCCGGCCAAAATTTGGCGTAGCCGAACTGAAACGCGGCGTTCTCAAATAAGTTCGCCCGCGTTTATTTGTACCGATACACGATCCGTCCTTTCGAGAGATCGTAGGGAGAGAGTTCCACTTTCACGCGGTCTCCGGGAAGGATCTTGATAAAGTGCATGCGCATCTTCCCCGAGAGCAACCCCAGGATCTCATGTCCGTTTTCGAGACGGACGCGAAACTGAGCGTTGGGCAGGGCTTCGATCACTTCCCCGTCTTGTTCGATTGGCTTTTGTTTAGCCATGGGTCAGTTCTGTATTTAGCTTGTAGGGCGGCGTCTCGATGACGTCTTCGATGTAGTCGAACGTGGTGAGGATCTCCGGGGGACCGCCGCGCCGGACCGCCACCATGTGCTCGTAATGCGCCGAGGCGCGCCCGTCGGCCGTGCGCACGGTCCATCCGTCGGCGTCGGTATAGACTTCCGCCGTGCCCATGTTGACCATCGGCTCGATGCAGATCGTCATGCCGGGCTTGAGCTTCCGGCCCGTGCCCCGCCGCCCGAAGTTGGGCACCTGCGGATCCTCGTGCAGCCGTCGTCCGATGCCGTGCCCGACGAGGTCGCGCACGATGCCGTAGCCGTACGCTTCACAGTGTGCCTGCACGGCATACGAGATGTCGCCGATGCGGCGGCCCGCCACGGCCTCGGCAATGCCGAGGACAAGCGCCTCGTACGTGACGCGGCAAAGCTGCGCCTTCTCCTCGGAGACGGCGCCGACGGCGAAGGTAAACGCGCTGTCGCCATAGTATCCGTCGAGCACCACGCCGCAATCGACCGAGAGCAGCGCGCCTGCTTCGAGCGGGACGTCGTCCGGGATGCCGTGCACCACGACGTCGTCCTTCGACACACACAGCGTGTTCGGGAAAACGCGCCCGCCCACTTCGTAGCCCTTAAACGCGGGCGCGGCGTTGTGGCGGCGGATGTAGTCCTCGGCGACGGCGTCGAGCTCCCGCGTCGTGACGCCGGGCCGGACGTGGCGGGCCACCTCCGCCAGCGTACGCCCGACCAGGTCGGCGCTCGCCCGCAGGCGCTCGATCTCGCGTTCACTCTTTAAATGGACCATCCCTCTACCGTTAAGCTTTTCCGATTCAGACCCGGCGGCCCCGCAGACGCCCGCTCTTCATGAAGCCGTCGTAGTGCCGCATCAACAGATGGCTCTCGACCTGCTGGAGCGTATCGAGCGTCACGCCGACGAGGATGAGCAGGCTCGTGCCGCCGAAAAAGTGGGCAAAGCCGGGCGTCACACCGACCATCATCGCGAAGGCGGGCAGAATCGCCACCACACCGAGGAAGATGGCGCCGGGCAGCGTGATCCGCGTCAGGATATTGTCGATGAACTCGCTCGTCTGTTTGCCGGGGCGAATGCCGGGGATGAACCCGCCCTGACGCTTCATCGTGTCGGCCATCTCCTTCGGGTTGACCGCGATGGCGGTATAGAAATAGGTAAAGAAGACACAGATGAAGAAGAAGACGATGGAGTAGCCCCAGCTCGAGATGTCGGAGAACCACGCGCCGAACTGCTGCATGAACGCGCTCTCGGGGAAGAAGGACGCCACCGTCGCCGGCACGAACATGATCGACTGCGCGAAGATGATCGGCATCACACCGGCCGCGTTGATGCGCAGGGGCAGATACTGCGTCGTCCCGCCGTAGACCTTGCGCCCGACGACCCGCTTCGCATACTGCACCGGCACGCGCCGCATGCCCTGTGTCAGGAGCACCACGCCCATCGTCACCAGCACCAGCACGCCGATCTCCATCAGGAAGATGAACAGGTTGCTCGAAACCTCGAATTCGTTGAACAGCGAGACCGGCAGCCGCGCGATGATGCCGATCATGATGATCAGCGAAATGCCGTTGCCGATGCCGTTCTCGGTGATGCGCTCGCCGAGCCACATGACAAAGACCGTCCCCGCCGTCAGCACGATCATGGTGCTGATGATGAAGAAGGTCGAGTTGATCACGATGGCCTGCCCCGTGGCGCCGTACTGAAGGTTGATCGCAAAACCGATGGCCTGGAGCGCGGTGATGCCGACCGTGCCGTAGCGCGTCAACTGGGTGATCTTGCGCCGTCCTTCCTCGCCCTCTCGCTGAAGCTTCTGGAAATACGGGACCACGGCCCCCATCAGCTGGATGATGATCGACGCGGTGATGTAGGGCATGATGCCGAGCGCGAAAATGCCCGCCGCGCTGAAGGCCCCGCCGACGAACATATCGAGCAGACCGAACAGGTTGTTCGGGTTGTTGTTGCTCGCATTGATATCGGCGAGCACCCCGGCATCGACGCCGGGAAGCGTGATGTAGGCGCCGAGACGATACACTATCAGAAGCCCGAGCGTGTAGAGGATACGACGCCGAAGCTCCTCGATTTTCCAGATGTTGCGAATACTCTCACCGAGACCGGCCATAACAAAAAGCGTGTTTCAGGTTTCAGGTCAACGTGCGGGGTCATGCCGGGCGCAGGGGGCGCACCGCGTGAAACCCGGAATGCGAAACCTATTTACCAATAACCGTGGCGACGCCGCCGGCGGCTTCGATCTTCTCTCTGGCGGAAGCGCTGAAGGCGTGCGCCGACACGTTCAGCGCCATCTCCAGCGTGCCGCCCCCCAGAATCTTGACGCGTTCCGCCTTTCGCGCCGCGCCGGCTTCGACGAGCCGCTCGGGGGTGATCTCCTCGGCCGGATCGAGCCGCCCCGCCCGAACGAGTTCGCTCAGACGCGACACGTTGATGGGGCGATATTCTTTCCGGAAGGGGTTTTTAAAACCGAACTTGGGCACCCGCCGCTGAAGGGGCATCTGGCCGCCTTCGAACCAGGCCGGAATGGAAGCGCCGGCGCGGCTTTTCTGGCCCTTGTCTCCTTTGGTGGAACTGTGGCCCCCATAGCCGGAGCCGACGCCGCGCCCGATGCGCTTGCGTTTGCGCGTGGCGCCCTTGGCAGGTTTCAGATTACTCAGATCCATGGTTTTCCTGTGCTAAAACGCCCGCCCCGCCCGAGGCGAACTCGCTTGATGAAAAGGAAGTACGATTGCAGGCCCGCTTATGTTTGCGCCCTCCGGCGAAAACCCGGGCCTGCGCCTATTCTTCAACTTCTTCGACGCGCACGAGATGGTGCACCCGTTTGATCATGCCGCGAATCTGCGGCGTGTCGCCGTGCACGACGCTCTGATGCATCCGGCGCAATCCGAGGGCAGCCATCGTTCGTTTCTGCGGCTGCGGCCGGCGAATGACGCTCCGTACCTGGGTTATTTTCAGCTTCGGCATGGTTGTTATCACCTTGGTCTGCCGGCTCGGGCGCCGGCCGATGGGGTTTATCCTTCAAACACTTTCTTCAGCGGGATGCCGCGACGCTTGGCCACCTCGCGCGGATCCTCCAGCCTTTTGAGCGCATCCATCGTCGCGGCCACCTGGTTGTGGGGATTGCTCGACCCCAGCGACTTCGAGAGGATGTCCTTGTATCCGGCGCATTCGAGCACGGCGCGCACGCCGCCGCCCGCAATGACACCCGTACCGGGCGAGGCGGGCTTCAAGAGCACACGCCCGGCGTCCTGACGCCCGATGACCTCGTGCGGGATCGTGCCCCGCGCCATCGGCACGCGACGGACGTTCTTCTTGGCGTCTTCGGTCCCCTTCGCAATGGCGTCGGCCACTTCGTTGGCCTTGCCCAGCCCGGCGCCGACCTGTCCCTTGCCGTCGCCGACCACCACAACGGCGTTGAAGGAGAAGCGGCGTCCCCCCTTGACCACCTTCGCCACCCGGTTGACCGAAACCAGACGCTCAATCCACTCCGAATGCGACTCCGCTGACGACCGTTCCCGGCGTTGTCTTCCTTTTGCCATGATCTATCTCGGCGTATTTCGATAAGGTTGCTGTTAAAACGTAAGCCCGCCTGCACGTGCGCCTTCGGCCAGCGCCTGCACGCGCCCGTGGTAGCGATACCCGTTGCGGTCGAAGACCACCTCCGTGATCCCGGCTTCCCGGGCCCGCTCAGCCAGGCGTTCTCCGACGGCCCGGCTTACGTCGACCGGGCGGGCGGCCTCGAGGTCGCCTTCCATGCTCGAGGCGGCGGCCAGCGTGCGCCCGGCCACATCGTCGACCAACTGCGCGTAGATGTGCCGGTTCGAGCGGAAGACGGACAGACGCGGGCGCGTCGCCGTGCCCGAAATCTTCTTCCGGATGCCGCGCTTGACGCGCAGGCGGCGCGTGCTCTTGCGCTTGATGTTCGATTCGGTTGCCATGTCACTCTCCGTTCTGCCAAAGGATTTCCGACCCTTCGGCGCGTTCTATTTCGGATGTTTGCTTGCGTGGACCGATGCGCGCGCGGTGGGCTTACCGGGCAGCGGTCTTTCCGGCCTTGCGACGGACGTACTCGCCCACGTAGCGCACGCCTTTGCCCTTGTACGGCTCCGGCGGACGCAGCTCGCGAATCTTGGCCGCCACCTGACCGACGAGTTGCTTGTCGATCCCTTCGACGGTGATGATCGTCTTCTTGCCGCGCCCGGATTCGACCGAGATCGTAATCCCTTCGGGCGGCAGAAAATAGATCGGGTGCGAGTACCCCAGCGCCAGTTCCAGCACGCCGTTCTCGACCTGCGCCCGGTACCCGACGCCGATCACCTCGAGCCGGCGACGAAAGCCCTCGCTCACACCGGCCACCATGTTGTTGAGCAGCGAGCGATACAGACCGTGCATGGCCTTGTGACGCTTCTGATCCGTGGGCCGTGAGACGACGAGTTCCCCGTCGCGCACCTCCACCGTGAGGTCAGGGTCTACCTGAACCGAGAGTTCCCCTTTCGGCCCGGAGACCGTCACAACGTTGTTCGCTGCGATGTTAACCTTGACGTTATCGCCGACGGGAATCGGCATCTTGCCAATGCGTGACATCTTACGCTCGTTTTCTAATTCATTTCAGATGCGGGCGAGCCGGGCCGACTAGTAAACGTAGGCCAGCACTTCACCCCCGAGGTTGTGGCGGCGGGCTTCCTTGTCGGTCATCACCCCGCGCGAGGTGGACACGATGGCGATGCCCAGCCCGTTGCGCACGCGGGGCAGTTCCTTCGCTCCGACGAAGCGGCGCAGGCCGGGCCGGGAGACCCGCTTGAGGTTTCGGATGGCCGGTTTGCCGGCGACATCATACTTCAGATAGAGGCGCAACAGGCCTTGCTTGCCGTCATCGATGTCGATGTAGTTCCGGAGGTACCCCTTGTCCACCAGGATCTGCGTGATGGCACGCTTGAGCTTGGAGGCCGGGATGTCCACATGCCGGTGCTGCGAACGCTGTCCGTTGCGGATGCGCGTCAGATAATCGGCGACGGGATCTGTAATACCGCTCATAGTGTATTTCCTAAGCTTTCAGCCAGTTCGCCTCTCCGGGCGCTTGGCTACTAAGTGAGGAGGTCTTCGAAAGGGGCCTTACCAGCTCGCCTTCCGGACGCCCGGGATCTTGCCCGAGAGCGCCATCTCGCGAAAAACGATGCGCGAGACGCCAAACCGACGCAGGTAGCCCCGCGAACGGCCCGTGAGCGCACAGCGGTTGCGCAGGCGAACCGGGCTGGCGTTGCGCGGCAGCTTCTGCAGCGCTTCCCAGTCGCCTTCCCTTTTGAGGCGCCGGCGCTTCTCGGCATATTGGGCCACCAAGCGACGGCGCTTGCGTTCACGCGCTTCCCAGCTTTTCTTTGCCATGTCGTCCGTTTCTCTCTAGGTCTGTGTTGGTTCGTGTTCTGATGCAGGGGCCTCAGGCCGCCACGGCTTCTTCTTCGCGGCGCACGAACGGCATGCCCAGCGCCTTCAGCAGCGCATAGGCCTCCTCGTCCGTCTTCGCCGTCGTCACAAACGTGACGTCCATGCCGTTGATGTGCGCGACCTGATCCACGTTGATCTCGGGGAAGATGATCTGTTCCTTGATGCCGAGCGAATAGTTGCCCCGGCCGTCAAAGCTGCGGTCGGGCACGCCGCGAAAGTCGCGCACGCGGGGCAGGGCCAGCGTCACGAGGCGGTCGAAGAACTCCCACATGCGATCCCCCCGCAGCGTCACCGTCACCCCGACGGGCATGCCCGCGCGGAGCTTGAAGTTGGAAACGCTCTTCCGGGCTTTTCGCACCGAAGGGTGTTGCCCCGTGATGAGGCGCATCTCTTCGACGGCGTCGGCGAGCACCTTCTTGTTCTGCGTGGCCTCGCCGATGCCCTTGTTGACGTTGACCTTCACCAGACGCGGCGCCTGCATGACGTTCTTGTAGCCGAACTGCTTCATCAGCGCGGGCACAACCTCTTCGTGATACCGGGTTTTGAGTCTCGGGATGTAACCGTCCATTGCTCTCTTTTTCTGGGTCTAAACCAACTCGTTCGGCGGGCTTTCGCGGGCGGGCAGACTGTTGGAATAGCCGGCCCGGACCCGTGTTCCACCTGCATGGAAGCTTCACCGCAGGTTAGTCCAATTCTTCCCCCGTCGTCTTGGCGTAACGGATCCACCGGCTGCGTCCGGTCTCCGGATCCTCGATGCGCTTGCGCCCGATGCGCGTCACGTCGCCGTTGCCGTCGATCGGCATCACGTTCGAGACGTGGATGGGCATCTCGCGCTCGATGCGTCCGCCCTGCGGATAGAGCTGGTTCGGACGCGTGTGGCGCACCCGCACGTTGACGCCTTCGACGATGACGCGCTCCTTCTTCGGAAACACCACCAGGATCTTGCCCTGCCGGCCCTTATCGTTTCCGGCAATCACACGCACCACGTCGCCTTTGCGAACGTGCAGTTTCTTCTGCTTATTCTTCGTACGAGGCATTGTCTATCACCTTTCGTCAATGGCCTTGCGGCTCGGGGTCTTGGGATCGCAGCTTCCGGGCAGGCCCGCGAGCCCTCCGGTTCACCGCGTTCGGCGGACCGTGCTCAGAGAACTTCGGGGGCCAGCGACACGATCCGCATGTACTGCTTCTCGCGCAGTTCGCGCGCGACCGGGCCGAAAATGCGCGTCCCGCGCGGCTCGCCCTGTGCGTTGAGCAACACGGCGGCGTTCTCGTCGAAACGGATGTAGGAGCCGTCCTTGCGGCGGAACTCCTTCTTTGTGCGCACCACGACCGCCTGAGACACGTCGCCCTTCTTCACGTTGCCGCCGGGAATGGCGCTTTTCACCGTGACCACAATCTTGTCGCCCACACGGGCATAGCGACGACCGCTACCGCCCAGCACCCGGATGCAAAGCACTTCCTTGGCCCCACTGTTGTCGGCAACCTTCAGTCTGGATTCCTGCTGAATCATCGTTCTACTCCAGGGTTCGGGTTTGTTGGAAGGCTCGGGGCCGCGCCGAAGCGCATCGCCCCTCGCCCATGACGCGTAGGTTTACTTGGCGCGTTCCACGACTTCGACGAGGCGCCAGCGCTTGCGCTTGCTCAGCGGGCGCGTCTCCATGATGCGAACGGTGTCGCCTTCACGGGCCTCGTTCTTCTCGTCGTGCGCCATCAACTTCGTCGTCTTCTTGATGAACTTGCCGTAGATCGGGTGCCGCACCTGGCGACGGATCGCCACCAGAATGCTCTTGTCCATCTTGTTGCTGACAACGGTTCCGACGCGCTCCTTGCGTGCGTTTCTGGTCTGCTGTTCCATGGTTTCTTTCCTGGCTTGGTGAGCCGTGTTCCGTGTCCTCACCAACTACCTTTGATGGTTAACGACGGCCGGGCCGAACGAAGGGGCGCCCGGCTGAGCCGAGGCGCATCCCACGCCCGTTCAGGCGGCTGCCTGCTCCTGTGCCTTCTCTTTCAAAATGGTGGTCAGACGAGCCACCAGCCGACGCTTCTCACGCAATACCATCGGGTTGGGCAACTCGGCGATGGCGTGCTGAAAATGAAGCTGGCTGAGTTGCTCCTCTTCCTCCCGAATGCGCTCCCGAATCTCGTCGGCGCTCAGATCTCGGATTTCTTTGGCTTTCATGGTCATGTAGGGCTAACGCGGCCTTAGGCCCGGTAATCGGGACGAACGACGATTTTGGTCTTGATCGGAAGCTTCTGCTGGGCCAGGCGCATGGCCTCGTGGGCCAGCTCCTCGGAAACCCCGCCGCCGATCTCGAACATGATGCGGCCCGGACGAACGACGGCCACCCAGTATTCGGGTGAGCCCTTCCCCTTACCCATACGGGTTTCGGCGGGCTTCTTCGTGATCGGCTTGTCCGGGAAAATGCGGATCCAGACCTTCCCGGTGCGCTTCATCCGGCGGGTCATGGCGATACGGGCGGCCTCGATCTGGCGGCTCGTGATCCGGCCGATCTCCAGCGCCTTGAGGCCAAAGTCTCCGAAAGCCACCCGATGGCCGCGCTGGGCGATGCCTTTGATGCGGCCTTTCTGCACTTTGCGTCGCTTGACGCGCTTGGGCATTAACATGGTCGTTCCTCTGTAGCTTCACACGCGCCCGGAGAGCCGGACGCGCCAGATTCTCATGTTTGGTTCTACGATGCGGGCGCGTCTCAGCTCTTGTCGCGGCGACGGCGGCGACGACGGCGCTCGGCCCCTCCGCCGGGTTGCATCTGCTGCATTTGCTGGCGCTGCGCCTGCACGTTCGGGCTCAGGTCCGGTTTCCCCAGGATCTCCCCGCGGTAGATCCACACCTTCACGCCCGTCGTCCCGTAAATCGTGTAGGACGTCACGTCGGCATAGTCGATGTCGGCGCGGATCGTGTGCAGCGGCACGCGGCCTTCGAGGTACTGCTCGGTGCGGCTCATCTCGGCGCCGCCGAGACGCCCGCTCACCTTGATGCGGATCCCCTCGGCGCCCATACGCATGGCTGCCGTGAGCGCCTGCTTCATCGCGCGGCGGAAGGACACCCGCCCCTCCAGCTGCTGCGCGATGTTTTGCGCCACCAGGTTCGCATCCAACTCGGGACGTTTGATCTCGTTGATGTTGATCTGAATGTCCTTGTTGGTGAGCTTCTTGATCTCCTCGCGCAGCTTCTCCACCTCCGTGCCCCCGCGCCCGATGACGACGCCGGGACGGCTGGTGTGCAGCGTGAGGATCACCCGCCGGGGCGTGCGCTCGATGACGACCCGGCTCAGACCGGCCCGGCGAAGGCGCGCCTTCAGGTATTTCCGAATCTCATCGTCCTCGACGAGCTTCTCAGGGAAATCTTTCTCGGCGTACCAGTTGGAATCCCAACCCCGAATGATGCCGAGGCGAAATCCTATGGGATGCGTTTTCTGACCCATGATCGATTACGTATTGTAAATGATGATCTGCGGCAGGCACGGTCCGCGAGCGCTTTCGCCCCGGCGCGCCCCCTGCAATTATTGATCGTCCTCGTCCAGCGTGCCCACCACGACGGTCAGATGGCTGGAACGTTTCTGAATCGGGTGCGCCCGCCCGCGCGGCGCCGGACGATACCGCTTCAGACGCGGCCCCTCGTCGACGCGGATCTCGCGGATCACGAGCGCCTCCTCGTCGAGGCGTTCATCGGCGTTCTGATCCAACAGGTTGTGCACCGCCGAAAGAATCGTCAACTTTACCAGCCGCGTCACTTTCTGCGGCAGGAAGTTCAGAATGTCGAGCGCTTCCGGCACCCGCTTGCCGCGCACCACGTTCACCACGGGGCGCATCTTCTTGGGCGAACTCCGGATGTATTTGCGTACCGATCTTGCTTCCATGATACCCTTTGGATTGTGGCGGCTGCGAAGGACGCGCCCGTCTCCGGGCCCGGCGTGCCTGCGGCCGTCCGCATGCTGCTTTTCGACTACCGTCTCCCGCGCTTGTCCTTCTTGGAGCCGGCATGCCCGCGGAAGGTGCGTGTGGGCGCGAATTCGCCGAGCCGATGACCCACCATGTTCTCCGTCACATAAACCGGGATGAACTTGCTCCCGTTGTGCACGGCAAAGGTGTGACCGACAAACTCCGGCGTGATCATCGACGCCCGGCTCCAGGTCTTGACGACCTTCTTCTTGCCGCTTTTGTTCAGCACGTCCACTTTGCGCTGAAGCTTGTGGTAGACGTAAGGTCCTTTCTTGAGTGACCGCGACATAGGTTGTTCCGCAAAAAGGTTACTTGTTCGTGCGACGACGGATGATGTACTTGTCCGAAGGCTTGCGCTTCTTGCGCGTCTTGTATCCCTTGGCCGGGACGCCCGAGGGCGAACGCGGATGCCCACCGGAGGCTTTCCCTTCCCCGCCCCCCATCGGGTGATCGACCGGGTTCATCGCCACGCCGCGCGTCTTCGGACGCACGCCGAGCCAGCGTTTGCGCCCGGCCTTTCCGAGGTCGATGTTCATGTGGTCGGGGTTGCTCGTAGTCCCGATGGTGGCCAGGCACACGGCGGGCACGCGGCGGGTCTCGCCCGAGGGCAGCTTCAGGATGGCGTACTTCCCTTCCCGCGCCGTCAGCTGGGCGTACGCGCCGGCCGAGCGCGCCAACTGCGCCCCCTTGCCGGGCCGCATCTCGATGGCATGCACGAAGGAACCGACCGGAACGTGCGTCAGCGGCAGGCAGTTGCCCGGCTCCGGCGGCGCCTCCGGCCCGTTCATCAGCGTCATGCCCACCGTCACTTCGTTCGGCGCGATGATGTACCGCTTCTCGCCGTCGGCATAGACCAACAGAGCGATCCGGGCCGACCGGTTCGGGTCGTACTCGATGGCCGCCACCCGCGCCGGCACCCCGAACTTGTTCCGCTTGAAGTCGATGATGCGGTAGCGACGCTTGTGACCGCCCCCCTGGTGCCGCACCGTGATGCGTCCGGTATTGTTGCGTCCCCCCTTCTTCTTCAGCGGGGCCAGCAGGCTCCGTTCCGGCGTCGTCTTCGTGATATCGTCGAAGGCCGAGACCGAGCGTTGCCGCTGGCCGGGGGTCGTCGGTTTGAGCTTCTTGATCGCCATGATCGTGTATCTTGTTTCGGGCCTACGTGCTCCCCCTCGCGGCGAGCTTTGCGCCCGGATTCGTGTTTCGGTTAAGTCGTCCCGCCTCGCGGGTAAAGCCTAAATCTGTTCGAAGAAGTCGATCGGCTCGCTGTCGGGCAGGAGCGTCACGACGGCTTTCTTATACGAGGCCGTGCGCCCTCGAACCGGACCGCGCCGGGTAGACTGCTGGCGATGCTTGCCCCGCACCACCATCGTGCGCACCTCCTTGATTTTCACACCGGGATACCGTTCTTCCACCGCCCGCCGGATCTGAATCTTATTGGCGTCCTTGCGCACCACGAAAGCGTAATGCCCGGCCTCCATCAGTGCGGTCATCTTCTCGGTCACGAACGGGCGGATCAGGATGTCGTTGCTCATGGCTCTGGTTCTTATTCGGCCGTAGCCGGCGCGGCCTGGCCAAGTTGTTCGGAAAGGGTGGAAAGCGCGCCCTTCTGCACGAGGATCACCTGCGCGCCGAGCACGTCGAGCGTCGAGGCGTTGCGGGCTTCGCGCACGCTCACCTTCGGCACGTTTCGCGCGGACTTATACAGGGCCTCGTGCAAACCGTCGGTCAGGATGAGCACGCTCCGGCCTTCGAGGTCGAAGGCGGCGATCAACGCGCTCACCTGCCTGGCGCTCGGAGCCTCCACCGAGAAGTCCTCCACCACACGGATCGCCTCTTCGCGGGCCTTGTGCGTCAGCGCCGAACGACGCGCCAGGCGCTGCGTCTTCCGGTTGACCTTGAACCCGTACGAACGCGGGCGCGGGCCGAAGAACGTCCCCCCGCTTCGGCGCAAAGGCGACTTGGCGTCGCCGGCGCGGGCGTGCCCGGTGCCTTTCTGGCGGTAGAGCTTGCGGGTGCTGCCCGCCGTCTCACTCCGCTCCTTCGACTTATGCGTACCCTGGCGGGCATTCGCCTGTATCCGGCGCACGTCCAGCCAGATCGCATGGTCGTTCGGCTCCACGTCGAACACCGAAGCATCGAGCGTCACCGTCGCGTCCGTCTCGCTGCCATCCTGCCGGTAGACCTTGAGTTCCATAGCTTTATCGCAGATTGCGGGCCGGCCGTTGCCGAGAGGCGCGCCTCCGAGAGACGCCTTCGTCGCCGCCGAAACCCGTCATTGAATTACTTTTTGTAGACTTCGACCAGACTGCCCGTCGGGCCGGGCACGGCGCCGCCGACGAGCAAAAGGTTGTGTTCGGGATAAATGCGCACGACCGCGAGGTTCTTCGTCTTGACGCGCTTGCCGCCCATTCGGCCGCCCATCCGCATGCCCTTGAACACACGCGCCGGGTACGACGCCGCTCCGATGGAGCCGGGCGCGCGCTGGCGGTTGTGCTGACCGTGCGTCTGCATGCCCACACCGCCGAAGCCGTGGCGTTTGACGACGCCCTGGAAGCCTTTCCCTTTCGAGACACCCGCCACGTCGACGCGCTCGCCTTCCTCAAAGACATCCTCGACCCGCACCTCGTCGCCGAGATTCACCTCGCCCTCGAAGTCGCGGAACTCCCGAATCTTGCGCTTCGGCGTGACGCCGGCAGCCTCGAAGTGACCCTTCATGGCATTCGAGGTCCGTTTCGGCTTCTTGTCTCCGAAGGCGAGTTGTACGGCGCCGTATCCGTCGGTCTCCCCGGTTTTCACCTGGGTGACCACGTTCGGCCCCATTTCGATCACGGTGCAGGCAATCTGATCGCCCGCCTCGTCGAACACGCTCGTCATGCCGAGCTTTCTTCCAATCATACCGCTGCTCATTGCAATCCTCTTTTTTCTGGCCGCATACCCGCGACCGGATTGGTAAGCGCCTTTTTATCTATTGAAGGTCCGCTCATATCCTCGCAAACGTCATCGAAACATCGCCTTCGAGCGTCGTTCCAAGGAGCGGATTGAGAAGGCCCGAAGGCCCGCTCAACCGGAGCGTATCATCGTTCACGAACGCAAAGTTCAGCGAAAGCGGAAGCTGCGCTCCGGCAAACGTCACCGTCAGCGACAGCGTGCCCGCCGCCTCGTTGATCACGTACGGACCACTGAGCGCCACGTCCTGCGTATCGTCTGAGGCATCGACATCGAGGGTATAGGTCTGGTCGCCGTTGAAAGCAACCTCCACCCCGTCGAAGTTTTCCTGAAACGTCGGTGTCTGGTCGCCGGAACCGTCCGAGACGCCCGTCAGCGACCACGCGCCGAGCATCTTCTCGGCCGCGCTGAGCTGCTCCTCGCCGCCGCTGTCGCAACCGGCGAACCACGCCGCGAGGGTGAGCATCCACAGAAAGGTTGATAGCTTGCGCATCCGCAACTCCGGTTTCAACCGTCACACCTTGATTTCAACGTCCACGCCGCTGGGCAACTCCAGCTTCATCAACGCATCAACCGTCTTGCTGCTCGTCGAGAGAATGTCGATCAACCGCTTGTGGCTGCGCGTCTCGAACTGCTCGCGGCTCTTCTTGTCCACGTGCGGGCTGCGCAGCACCGTGTAGATCGACTTGCGCGTGGGCAGCGGAATCGGGCCGCTCACCACCGCGCCGGTCGACTTGACGGTGCGGATGATCTTCTCCGCGCTCTTGTCGATCAGGCTGTGGTCGTACGACTTCAGCTTGATGCGAATCTTCTGGCTGGCCATAAATCTGTCAGGTTTAGGGTTTCAGGAGGCGCGCTCCGAAACACTCATTTCGTTCAGTCGAGGATTTTGGAGACGACGCCCGCGCCCACGGTCCGACCGCCCTCGCGAATGGCGAACCGAAGCCC
>JALSSK010000147.1 GCA_026984335.1 Rhodothermales bacterium | reverse complement strand
TTCCCGAAAAGCCGCCGCTTCGGACGGTACAACCTGACGTACCTCCCCATCGACCAGGTTGCCGAGGTGGACGCGCTCAGCGGCTCGTGCATGCTCGTGCGGCACGCCGCCCTCTACTTCGCCCGCGAGACGTGGTTGCGGGAAGACGACGAGGAGGCGCTCCGCGCGCTCGTCGCCGCCCCGCCCGACGAGCGCCGCCCGGCCGGCGGAGCCGGTCTCTTCGACGAGAGCTTCTTCATGTACGGCGAGGACCTCGACTGGTGCTTCCGCATCCAGCGGGCCGGGTGGAAGATCTTCTATACGCCGGAAACACAGATCATTCATTATAAAGGCGAGAGCACGAAGAAGGGGGAGCTGCGATACGTGCGGCACTTCTACGGGGCGATGATCCTGTTCACGCAGAAGCATTTTCAGGACCGCTATTCGCGCCTCTTCGCCGGGGTTCTCAAGGCCGGCATCATGTTCCGCGCCATGCTCACGGTGCTGGCGGGCGGCCTCCGGCGGCTGGCCGCTCCGATGACCGATTTCCTGCTCGTCTACGGCGTCGTCACGCTCGTCGGGTATCTGCGCTCGATGCCGCTCGGGGCGGCGCTTTCGCCGCTCTTTCTGGCGACGGTCGCGCCCGGCTACGGGGTTGGCGCGGTGGCGGGCATCGCGCTGGCGGGAGGCTACCGACGGGGCGGTCTCCGGCGCATCCGACCGGCGCTCGTGGGCGCGCTGACGGGGCTGCTCGCCGTGGCCGCCGCCTCGTTTTTCGTCAAGGAGATCGCCTTCTCGCGCGTGGTCGTGCTCGTGAGCTTCCCCGGGGTGGCCCTCGCGCTGGCGGGGCGGCGCTTCGTACGGCACGCGCGAACGGGCGCACACCGGGCGGTGCTCGTCGGGCGGGGGGCCGAGGCGGCGCGGCTGCGCGGCATGCTCGACGGGCACCCGAACCCGCCCTTCGAACTGACCGGCTACCTCGCCCCGGACGACGAGGCGGACGACGCCGTAGACGCGCCCCCCCGCCTCGGCTCGCTCCGCCACCTCCGCGACCTCGTCCGCCTCCGCCGCATTGACGATGTGGTCTTCGCCGAGGACGGCCTCTCGCACCGCGCCATCTTCCGGCTCATGCAGCAGCTTCGCGACCTGCCCGTGCAGTTCCGCATCCTCGCGCAGGGGCGCGAACACGTCATCGGCAAAGCCTCCATCGACGACCTCTCGACACCGCTCCTCGAAGCCGACCGCGCCGTCGGCACGCTCCGCACCGTCACGGGCCGCCGCGCCTTCGAGCTGCCGGTGGCGCTTGCCGGGCTGCTCGCCCACCCGTTCGTCGGGGCGGCGGCGCGGCGCTTCGGCCCCGGCTCCTTCCCCGCCCGTCTCGCCCGGCGCACACGCCAGATGCCCGCCGTGCTCGCCGGGCGCCGCGCGCTCGTCGGCATCCGACCCGAGGACCCCTTCCGGCCCCCACCCGAGTGGGACCTCCCCCTCGCCGTCTTCTCCATCGCCGAGACGCTCCGCCTCACGGACCCCACTCCGAAGGAACTCAACCGCGCCTTCTGGTTTTACGTGAGCCGCCAATCGGCCTCGCTCGACTGGGACATTCTGGTTCGTTCCCTCCGGAATATGTATCATGAGAAAGCGAAACGCGACGCGCGCAGCGAGCGCGGAAACAACCCCTGACCCGCGAGCGCCCCGTCGAGCCTCCGACATCCTTACCCGAAACCTGCCCCTCCATCCTCATGGCAAAAGCATCCTCCCAAACCCTGCTCGACTTCGAAAAGCCGCTGTACGAGCTGGAAGAAAAGCTGCGTGAGATGCGGGCGCTCAATGCCGGCGTGGTGGACGTCGATCTTTCGGAGGAGATCGAGGAGATGGAGCAGCGCGTCGAAGAGCTGCGCGCCTCGATCTATCGCAACCTCACGCGCTGGCAGCGGGTGCAGATCGCCCGCCACCCGCTCCGCCCCTATACGCTCGACCACATCGGCGCGCTCACCGACGGCTTCGTCGAACTGCACGGCGACCGCCTCTTCGGCGACGACCCGGCCATGATCGGCGGCTTCGCCACGTTCAAGGGCGAGCGCTTCGGCTATCGCGACCGGACGGTGCTCGTGGTGGGGCATCAGAAGGGCCGCGACACGAAGAGCCGGAAGTACCGCCGTTTCGGCATGCCCAACCCCGAAGGCTACCGGAAAGCGCTCCGGCTGATGCGCCTCGCCGCCAAGTTCGGCAAACCGGTCATCACGTTGCTCGACACGCCCGGCGCCTTCCCCGGCCTCGAAGCCGAAGAACGCGGGCAGGCCGAGGCCATCGCGCGGAATCTCTTCGAGATGGCGCGGCTGCCCGTGCCCATCGTCGTCGTGGTCATCGGCGAGGGCGCTTCCGGCGGCGCACTCGGCATCGGCCTCGGCGACCGCATCCTCATGCTCGAAAATGCCTGGTACTCGGTCATCTCTCCCGAAAGCTGCTCCTCGATCCTGTGGCGTTCGTGGGATTACAAGGAAGAAGCCGCGCGCGCGCTCAAACTCACCGCCGCCGACCTGATCGAGCTCGGGCTCATCGACCGCATCGTGCCCGAGCCGGTCGGCGGCGCGCACCACGATCCCGAGGCCACTTTTCTCAACACCGGGCAGGCCATCGCCGACGCGCTCAAGGAACTCGAACCCGTCCCCGTCGCCGAGCTCCTCGACGCCCGCCTCGAAAAGTTCGACCGGATGGGCACGTTCGAAGAGCCCTCGGAGCCCTCCGAGGCGCCGTCCTCCGAAGTGGCCACGAACCCCTGACGCGCCGCCTGCCTTTCGAACCGCTCGCCCCGGCCATGCTCACACACCGATACCGCCACCGGGTCCGATACCGCGAATGCGACCCGATGGGCGTCGTATATCACACGCATTATCTCGACCACTTCGAAGCGGCGCGGACGGAGGCGCTGCGCGAGATGGGACTGGCGTACACGGAGCTCGAAGAGACGGGCATCATCATGCCGGTCATCGATCTTGCCGTGCAGTACAAAGGCTCCGCCCGATACGACGACCTGCTCGAGATCAAGACCACGTTCGTGGGCGGCGTGCCGCGCGTGCGCGTGCGGATCGAGTATGAGGTGCGGCGCGTGGGCGCGCCCGAGGTGCTCGTGACGGGCCACGTGACGCTCTGCTTCTTCAGCACGGCGCGGAAGCGCCCCATCCCCGCGCCGCCGGCCGTCGTCGAGGTCTTCGAACGGGCGCTCGCCGCCGGTGTCTCTCCTTCCGACCTTTCCCCGCTCCGATGACGCTCCCCCCCTACCTCACCGACGCCGCCCTCGACGAGATCATCGCGCGCGCCCTTGCCGAAGACGTGGGCCCGGGCGACGTGACGTCGATCGCCACGATCCCGGCCGAGACGACGGCCACGGCGCATTTCCTCGCCAGGGAGGACGGCGTGCTCGCCGGGCTGTACGCCGCCGCGCGCGTCTTCGCCGCCGTGGACGCCGCCGCGCGCGTGACGTGGACGGCGCGCGACGGAGACGCCGTGCGGCGCGGAGCCGTCTTCGGCGCCGTGACGGGACGGGCGCGCAGCCTGCTCACCGCCGAACGCCTCGCCCTCAACCTGATGCAGCGCATGAGCGGCATCGCCACGGCCACGCGCCGCATGGTGGAGGCCGTCCGGCCGCACCCGGCGAAAATCCTCGACACGCGAAAGACCGCGCCCGGCCTGCGGCTCGTCGACAAGTGGGCCGTCCGGCTCGGCGGCGGCGTCAACCACCGCATCGGCCTCTTCGACATGATCCTGATCAAGGACAACCACATCGCGGCGGCGGGCGGGGTGCGCGCCGCCCTCGAGGCCGCCCGGCGGTACCGCGAAGAA
>JALSSK010000146.1 GCA_026984335.1 Rhodothermales bacterium | reverse complement strand
GGCGCGACGGCGAGGAGGTCGTCCCCGGCGGCGTCTCCCGGCGCGGGGACCGCCACCTTCCACGCCCCGGTCTCGCGGGGCCGCCCGAAGGCATAGGCCGTGCTCGTCCCGCCGTGGAGGAGCGCGTGCGCCACGCCCGCCTCTTTCAGGATCGCCGCCGCCTCGTCGAGGGCATATCCTTTCCCGATGCCGCCGAGGTCGAGGCTCATGCCGGGTCGTTCGAAGGCGACGGTGCGGGCGGCGGAGTCCAGGCGCACGTGCTGCATGCCGGTGCGCCGGCGGGCCTCGGCGAGCGCGTCCGCGTCGGGCACGCGGCCTCCGCCGCCGGTGAAGCCCCAGGCGCGCATGAGCGGCCCCACCGTGGGGTCGAACGCGCCTTCGGTGAGCGCGTGCAGCCGGGCGGCGCGTTCGAGCAGGCGAAAGAGCCGCGGCTCGACCCGCACCGGACCCGCCGCCGCCCGCGCGTTGATGCGGCTGATCTCACTCTCGGGCCGGTAAAAGCTGAGCTGCGCCTCCAGCCTTCGGATCTCGGCGAGCGCTTCCTCCCCGGCGGCGCGAAGACGCACGGCGTCCTCGCCCCGAAGCACGAGCTCGAAGCGCGTCGCCATCGCTTCGAGGGCCAGGCGAATCGTCACGGCTCCGGCGCGGCGCGCGTCAGGAAGGATCAAGCGTGCCGTACGTGATCGGGGTGAACTCCTGCCCGCTCCCGTTCGTGATTTTCCGGGTCTTCCAGTCAAAGTACATCATCTGCCCGAGCCGGTCGGACATCTCCGCGAGCGAGATGATCGTCTGCGCCCGGATCGCCAGGTCGATGTTGCCGTTCGGCGCCCTGTCGTTCCGGATGGCGTCGAAGAAGTTGGCGATGTGGGCCGGCACCTCCACCCCCGGCTCGATGTTCTCGAAGCGTTCGGGGTCGATGAGGTCGGCGTACGGGCGCTCGGGACGCAGTTCGAGCGTGTTGCCGGAGAAGTACAGCGTCGCCTCGTTGCCCCGGATCATCTGCGGGAGCCCCTGCTCGTTGACCGTGCATCCGATGACCATCATCCCCATGCCGCTCGGGAATTCGGCGAGCACCTGCGTGTTGTCGTTCACGTCGCGGTCGTCGGGACCGAGCGTCTCGAGCGTGATCTTCCGGTTGCCCAGGCACGTGACGCGATACGGGAACTCGGGGTCGCCGGTGGCGAGGAGCAGCGGGTGGATGCGGTGCGCGAGGAGGTCGCCGAGGATGCCCACACAGAACGGGTAGTACTTCCGCCAGCGATGATAGTACTGCGGATCGAAGGGGCGCTCGGACACCGGGCCGAGCCATTTCTTCCAGTCGATGGTCTTGCCCGGCTCCAGCTCCGGCTCGAGCTCATAATAGTTCCACTCGCCCTCGGGCGTGTTCCGCATGTACGAGTCCTGCGCGAGCACGAGCCGCCCGATCCGGCCGTCGCGGATCAACTCGGCGGCTTTGTGCCATTTCCCCTCGGTGCAATATTGCGAGCCGATCTGAAACTTCATCCCGGTCCGTTTGACCGTATCGTAGACGTGGAACGCCTCGCCGAGATAGCGCGTCATCGGCTTTTCGCAATAGACGTGCTTGCCGGAGTCGAGCGCGTCGATGGCCACCTGCGCGTGCCAGTGATCGACGGTGCCGATAAAGACGGCGTCGATGTCGTTTCGGTCGAGCAGTTCGCGATAGTCCTCGTAGACCCGGATCTCGCCGGTGCGTCCCTCGGCGGCGCGGGCGGCGTCGAGCGCCTGAAAGGCGCGGTCGCGGCGCTTCGAGAAGAGGTCGCACGCGGCGGCTCCGATGGCGTTGTACTGATAGTCGTGGCGTTTCTCGCCGTCGTCGTTCCGGTTGATCACACTCTGAAGATGCGCATAGAAGCCCTGCCCCCCCACGCCGACGAAGCCGACGACGATCCGGTCGTTCGCCCCGAGCACGCCGGGCGGCGCGACGGTCGGCTTCTTCTCGACCACCTCCGACACCTTCGGCGAGCACCCGGCCATCACCGCCGTGGCCGCGAGGGCGCTCTTCTTGATGAATTCGCGGCGGGACTCCTTGACCGCGCGGGGGCGTTGCTTCGCTTTTTTCATGATGCGTCTGCGTTGTGTGGGGCTAGAGATAAAGCGCGCCGATCCACGACCGGGCGCATTCGCTGTATCGCCTCTCGATCGAACCTTGCGCATGAAAGGAGACGACGATCTGCTTCCTCACGCCCGCCGGAACGAGACCGGGAGGCAGGGAAAAGGCGTTTTTCCAGTGAGATCGGATGCGTTCAAAAAGACCAGGTGGCGAGGCGCACCGGAGCGTCGGACGTCCGATGCCGGTTGTTTTTCGAAGTTCGTGTATATTCATCAAAATGTCAGGCACGGCGCGGGATTTTTTCGCGTCCTTCCGGCATCGAACCGAGACGCCCCGCCCGGGGGCATCCCGCCGCCCCTTCCCTTTTGCGCTCGCCCCGTCCTCCACGAGAAAAAAACGATGAAACCGCTTCTTTCCCTCCTCGGCCTTCCCTTCCTTTTCGCGCTTCTCACGACGCCCCCGGCCCGCGCGCAGGTCGCCGACACGCTCGCGCTTCAACCGGAGAGCAAGCTGTGGATCGAGGGCGCGTCGAACAAGAAGAAGGCGTGGCGGGCGAACGCCGGGGAGATGACCGGCTCGGCCGTCGTCGTCGACGCCTCGGCGGCGCTGCCGGCGCTCGTGGGCGGGAGCCTGACGATCTCGTCGGAGCAGATCACGGGCGACGTGGCGACGGGCAAGTTCATCATGAACCGCCTCATCCGCGAGGCGCTCAAGGTGAAGGAACACCCGGAGATCACGTACACGCTCGAGAGCGCCGAGGTCGTCGAGGACGGCGCGCCTTTCCGGCTTCGCACGACGGGCACGCTCACGCTCGCGGGCGTCTCGCGCCCCATCGAGATGACGTTCACCGGCACGCGGACCGACGACGGCGGGCTTCACCTCACCGGGCAATACGGCCTCTCGATGCCCGACTATGACATCAAGCCGCCGTCCATCCGCACGCTCGGCTATCACGTGGGACGCGACGTCGTCGTGCACTTCGACCTCCTCTTCGCACCGTAGCCGCCTCATCCCCCGCCCGCGCCGCCGAGCACGTCCGTCATCAGCCACCACACCCCGACGAGCGCGA
The DNA here is from genome assembly GCA_026984335.1 of Rhodothermales bacterium. GTDB lineage: Bacteria > Bacteroidota > Rhodothermia > Rhodothermales > ISCAR-4553 > JALSSK01. Next base: position 14,037 of record JALSSK010000146.1, on the reverse strand, counting down.
TCATCACGGGGACGACGAACTTCAGCCAGAGGTAAAGCGCCGTCCGCAACGGCGCGCGCCCGCCCGCCGTCAGTTCCCGAAGCGCGTCGGCGCGGCGCATCACCCACCCCACGGTCACGACCGAGAGGAGCGCCCCGAGCGTCTGCATTCCCGATCCGAAGGTCAGGTCCCACGGGACGAACACCTTCATGTTGACCATCGGCGGCAGGGCAAAGAGGAAGACGACGCCCGCCATGAGCCGCACCGCCTTCGTGCGTCCGAGACGCGTGTTGTCCGTCAATCCGGCCACGAGCACCTCGAAGGCGGCGACGTCGGAGAGGAAAGCCGCGCCGAAGAGCCCGGCGAAGAAGAGCAGGCCGAAGAAGCCTCCGGCGGGGATCCGGGCGAAAATTTTCGGGAGGGTGAAGAAGAGCAGTCCCGGCCCGCCGGCGGGTTCGAGGCCGAAGGCGAAGACGGCGGGCATGATGGCCAGCCCCGCCATGAGGCCCGCCGCGAGGTCGCCCCCGGCGGTCCACGCCGCGTTGAAGGGCAGGGGGTCGCTCCGGTTGAGGTACGAGCCGTAGACGACCATGTACGTCCCGCCGAGCGAGAGGGTGAAGATGGCTTGCCCGAGGGCGGCGAGCATCACCGCGCCGGTGAGCGCCTCCGGCTCGAAGGCGCCGAGGTACCACGCCACGCCCGCCTCCGCGCCGGGCAACGTGACCGACCGGACGATGAGCACGACGAGGATGCCGAGGAGCGCGGGGACGATAAATTTGCTTGCCTTCTCGATGCCCGTCCGAAGCCCGCGCGCGAGCACGAGCGCGCACGCGAGGATGACCACGCCGGTGCACGCCGTCTGAAGGAGAAAGGAGCGAAGGTCGAACCCGGCATCCGGCGGGAGGATCGCCGGGGCGTCGAGGCCCGCACCGAAGAGGGCCGCCGCCTCGCCGACGGCATAGAAAAGCACCCATCCGAGGGCGTTCGTATAGTACGCCGTCGCCGCCGTGACGACGACGAAGAAGAACCATCCCACGGCGCGTCCGAACGGGAGCCCCGCCTTCTCGAAGGCGCCCACCGGTCCCCGCCGCGTCGCGCGCCCGAGCGTCCACTCGGCCATGAGGGCCGGAATGCCCACGAGCACGATGACGAGCACGTAGAAGAGGACGAACGGCGCGCCGCCGTACCGGCCGACCATGTACGGGAACCGCCACACGTTGCCCAGACCGATGGCCACGCCGATCATGGTCATGAGCAGTCCGAAACGGGACGAGAAGGTCTCCCGGCCCTTCGGGGCGTCGTGCGGGCGGTCAGGCTCCAAGGCGGTCTGCTTTTCCGACGCGCGGACGGGTCACGCGGCGGGCGGTGAGGAAAGCGTCGGGAGGATCTCGGCGAGGGCGTCGAGGGCGGCGTCGATCTCCTCCGGGGTGTTGTAAAAGTGCGGAGCGAGGCGGATCACCGGGCCGCGCGCCGAGGCGAGGATGCCCCGCGCCCGGAGGCGGGCCTCCACCGTGTGCGACGCCGCGCCGCACACGAACGCCGTCGTCGGCGTCTTCCGCCGGGAGTCCTCCGGCCCGTGGATCGTCAGTCCCCTTGCCCGCCCGCCGTCGACGAGCCGCCGGCCGAGCCCGCGCGTCCACGCCTCGATGCGCTCCGGCCCCACGTCGAGGATCGTCTCGATCCCGGCGCGCGCGATATAGGCGTTGATCACGGGCGGCGTGCCGGTGTCGAACCGCCGCGCCGTGTCCGGCCAGTCGAGTGCGTTGACGCGGAAGGCGAAAGGGTCGGCGCGCCCGAACCAGCCCGTCACCGCCGGTTGGAGGCGTTCGAGGAGCCCGCGACGGACGTAGAGGAAGGCGATACCCGCCGTGCCCATGAGAAACTTGAGCGCCCCGCAGGCGAGCGCGTCGACGCCGAGCGCCTTCACGTCGATGGGGCACACGCCGAGCGACTGATAGGCATCCACGTACAGGAGCGCGCCGTGCGCGTGAACCTTTTCGGCGAGGGCGGCAAGGTCCTGTTTGAAGCCGTTCTGATAATAGGCGTGCGTGGCCGAGACGAGGAGCGTGCGGTCGTCGAGGAGGGGGTCGTAGTCCTCGAGCCGGACGAGGCCCTCGCGCACCGGCGTCCACGCGACCTCCGCGCCGTACTTGCGGTGCGCCAGCCACACGTGCCCGACGGTCGGGAACTCCGCTTCGGTGACGACGACCTTCCGCCGCGCGCCGGTGAAGTCGAGCGCGCTCGCCAGGCTCGCCGTGGCCGCCGAGACGGACGTGGTGACGGCGACCTCATCCGGATCGGCGTGGATGAGGCGGGCGAAGGCGGCCCGCGCGCGTTCCACCTCCGCCATCCACCGCTCCCAGTCCATCCCGTCGCGCCGCCAGGATTCGAGATAGGCATCCGCCGCCGCGCGCGTGCGCTGGGTCTGCGGGGCCTGCGAGCAGTTGTTCAGCGGGATGAGCGAGCGAAGGATCGGTATCCGCCGCCGCCATGCTTCGAGGTCGGCAGGCCTCGTCGCCGTGCCTTCGTCGATGCCGTGATTCGAGGAGGCCATGCGCGCTCCGGTTGGTGCTTCGGGGCCGGGCGTATCCGGACGGGGCTATCCGGATCATGCCCGCCGGAAGGTACGAACCCGCGCGCTCACAGGCGAGGCGTTTGCGTCTCCCCGGAACAGGTCAGGGAACCGCCACGCCGGGCCGGACCTCGAGCCCCGCCTGCCGGGCCAGCGCGGCAAGGTCCGCGCCCGATGCCGGGAGTGCCGAGAGGAGCCGCCCCGCATACGGGCGGATCCACGCCTCGGCGCTCGGTCCCGGTTCGAGCCCTCCTTCGAGGCCGAGCAGGAACCGCCACTCGGCGAGCCGCTCCTCGTTGTATTCCGCCATCTTTTCGGGAGCCGCCTTGCCCTCGAGCACGTCGGCGATGAGGTTCGCCAGGGTCCACGCCTCGCGCAGCCCCACGTTCATGCTCTGGATGCCGACGGGGCCGGTCATGTGGGCCGCGTCGCCGGCGAGCCACATCCTTTGTTTCCCGAAGGCGTCGGCCAGCCGCCGGTCGAAGCGGACGACCATGCGCCACCGGATCTCGTCGATGCTGCCGTCGAACCAGGGAGCGCGTTCGCGGATGTAGGCGCGCAGCCGCTCCTCCGAGAGCACGGGATAGCGCGCCGCACCGATCTGCACTTCCACCCGGTCCTTCTCCCGCGGCGGGAGCGGCTCTTCCCAATCCTTGAGTTGAAAGCTCCACCGACAATGTCCGTCCGGGAGCGGCCAGAGCACGCTCATCGTTTCCGGATCGAGCACGAGCCGCATCTCATCGCCGAGGTCGACGTCCGACTTGAACTCGAAGACGGCGAAATACTCCGGCTCGGCCACCTCCGGAAAGTCGATGCCGAGCGTCCTCCGAACGAGTGACTGATGCCCGTCCGCGCCGATGACAAACGGCACGTCCACGGTCAGCGACTTCAGCACGATCCACTCCGTATGAGCAATCGCATAACCGAACGAAGACTTTTCGAGATGATCGATCGTAGCCGCGACCTTTTTTTCCTCGGGCGTGAGCGTGACCACCTGATGGTTCCATCGCACGTTCACGCCCAGGTCATGCAGGGCTTGCTCGAAGAGGTTCTCCAGCGCATCCTGCCGCATGACGGCGATAAAGGAAAAATCGTCTCTGAGATCGGAGATTTGCAGTTTGCCCCGGCGTTCGCCGCCTTCATAGAGCCCTACCGCGCGCACCCGGTACGCCTGCTCCAGAACGCGGGGAAGCAGGCCGAGGCGATCGAGCAGTTCGAGGGAACGCGGATGAAGCGCAAGGGCATAGCTGTGCGCTCCGGTTCGCCACTCCCGATCCACGATGGAGACGCGGATGCCGCGGCGGGCCAGCGTGAGCGCCGCCATCTGTCCGACCGGCCCCGCCCCGACGATGAGGACCTCGGGATATTCTCGAGTAAACATGGGGACACCTCCAGATCATCTTGTTTGGATCATTGCTCCCAAGATGACTGTTCCTCACGCCATATTTGACGGCGAACCCACGTATTCTGTTGTAAGGGAGAGACTTACAGGCGTCTCTTGAAGGGAAGGCTGCCGGCGCGCGAGCGCGGGCCGTCGCTCATTGCGGCAACACGTAGAGCGCCACGGAGAGGAAGTGAAACGCGCTTCCGGCAAGCACGAAGAGGTGCCAGACGGCATGATGGTACGGGAGACGGTCCCAGGCGTAGAAGATCACCCCGACGGTATACGACAGCCCCCCGGCAATAAGCAGATGGAGGCCCGACGCCGGAAGCGATGCCGCGATGGGTTTGAGAAAAAAGACCGCGAGCCAGCCCATGAGCAGGTAATAAACCGTCGAGAACCACGGGTATCGACGGCGCGAGAAAATCTTGTACGCGATGCCCGAGAGCGCCATGGCCCAGACCAGGGCGAAGAGCGTCCATCCCAGCCCGCCGTGAAGCGTGACGAGTGTAAAGGGCGTATACGAGCCCGCGATCAACAGATAGATGCCGACATGATCGAGCAGACGAAAAAATTGCTTGACGCGCGGAATGCGGATGCCGTGATAGAGCGTCGAGGCCGTGTACAAAAAAACGAGCGATCCGCCGAAGAGGGCGGCGCTGAGGATGTGCAGCGCGTCGCCATAGTGAACGGCGAGCGCCACGAGCACGACGAGACCCGTCAGGCTCAAGAGGGCTCCGACGCCGTGCGTCAGGCTGTTGGCGATCTCTTCGCGATCGAGGTGCAACCAGGTTGGAAGGGGCATTCCCGTCTCCGTTGTCGAAATGATGATGGATTAGACCCGCACGCCTAACTTATGTTACGGCTCTACTCGTAATTCCTTAAGCGTTCGTCCCTCATCCCACCCACGCCTCACCCGATGCCCGACCAGTCCCGATCTACCCGCATCCTGCTCTTCACCGGTAAGGGCGGCGTCGGCAAGACCACGTGCGCCGCCGCCACGGCGCTGCTCGCCGCAGAGAAAGGGTATAAAACGCTCATCCTCTCCACCGACCCCGCGCACAGCCTCGCCGACGCCTTCGACCGCAAGCTCGGCCCCGAGCCGAAGCGCCTTCGACCCCGCCTCTATGCCCAGGAAGTGGACCTGTACTATTCGATGAAAAAGTACTGGGGCAACATGCGCGAGCTGATGCTCCTCGTCTTCAAATGGCAGGGCATCAACGAGATCGCCGCCGAGGAGATGGCCGCCCTCCCCGGCATGGGCGAGGCCTCCGCCATGCTCTGGCTCGACCTCTTCTACCACAGCGGCGACTACGACCTGATCATCGTCGACAGCGCGCCCACCGGCGAGACGCTCACGTTCCTCACCCTGCCCCAGGCGACCGAGTGGTGGCTCACCCGCGCCTTCCCGTTCCAGAAACTCGCCTTCCATACCGTCGGCTTTGCCGTGCGAAAAACCACCGGCATCCCGCTCGACAAAGGCTACGAGGAACTCCGGGCACTCTTCGAGCGGCTGAAAGTCATGCATGAGGTGCTGAGCGACCAGAGCATCAGCTCCGTGCGCCTGGTGATGAACCCCGAGAAGATGGTGATCCGTGAAGCGCGGCGCGCCTACACCTACCTCCAGTTGTACGGCTACGGCGTCGACGCCGTCATCGTCAACCGGATCCTCCCCGAAGAAGCCGGGCAGGACGGCGGGTGGGAAAAGTACCTCGAAGCCCAGCGTGCGTACCTCGAAGAGATCGAAGGCAGCTTCTCGCCCTTGCCGGTGCTCCGCGTGCCGCATCTCCGACAGGAGGTTTTCGGCTTCGAACTGCTCGAACGCATCGGCGCCACGCTCTACGGCGACCGCGACCCCGCCGCGATTTTCTATGAGGAACCAACCTTCAGGATGACCTCCGAGGACGGCGCCTATCTTCTGGAAATTCGCCTCCCCTTTCTCGAAGAAAAGGACGTCGCCACCCGGCGGTTCGGCGATCAACTGGTCGTACAGGTAGGCAATCAGCGAAGAAACTATCTCCTGCCGAAATTCCTCTCGTATTACCGCCTCGCCGGCTCACGCATCGAAGCAGGCCGGCTCCATGCCCGCTTCGTGCCCGAAGAAGGGTCCTGACGTCTCTCGGAGGCGCGTCTCGGCGCGCGATGCCCGAAGGCGAATTGTTGGGGGTTTGGGTGAGAACGTCCTGCCGACCGATGCCCTCGTGGCCATGGACGCGAACCGAAGGGCAAGCCTATGCTTCGTCGAGCGCTTCACGGTGTAGTTGGCGGCCGGGTTGCCGCCGACCGGCGATGCATTCCCGATGCGCGACCCCCCCGATCGAGGCCCGGCGGCGCGCCCTTCGGAAAGCATGGATGCTTCGACTCCGCCCCCGGTTCCGGCCGGAAGGATGACCTCGTTCGACGTGAGCATTTATCATGAAAAAGAAGTATTCTCGGAAGGTCTCCGCATAAGTGATGCAACGTACTTATTTTCGCGCGCCCCTCCACTAACCTCGCCATTCCTCCGACCGACATGCTGATACCGAGCCTGCTTCTCAAACAATTATACACCGTATCCAGCCTCGAAAACACTGATCACGGCGTCGTTTTCGCTCTCAAGAACCGTCTGAGTGACGCGCAACTGACCGGCCTGCTCGCGCTTCGCATCGACGGCAAAGAGGTCCCGCTCGACCGCGTCCACCTCGAACTCGACGACGGCACGACGCTCGACCCCGGGCAGATTTCGAAGAAGACGCCCGTCCCCTTCCCGCTTCGAAAGATCGTCCGGGTGGCGGCCGAGATTCCTCCGCTCGAGCTCGGGAAGCATTCGCTCGAGCTGACCTTCACGAGCAAGCCCTTCGGGAAATTGACGCTGAAGGTGGAGGACTCCATCGCCCGGGAGACGAACAAGCGCCCGAAGATCCCCCGCGACGAACGCGACGACTATTCGGACGAGATCATCCGGAAACGGCAGGCATTCATCGAGTCGTTCAGCGGGCATCGCCTTCAGCACATCAACCACTATTCCTTCGACCCGCACGTCACGAAAGGCAACATCGAAAACTTCGTCGGCGTGGCGCAGATTCCCCTCGGGATCGTAGGACCGATCGTCCTCAACGGCGAGCACGCGCAGGGCGAATTCATCGTTCCGATGGCGACGACCGAGGGCACGCTGGTCGCCTCGTACAACCGGGGCATCAAGGTGCTCAACCTGAGCGGCGGCGTGCGCACGACGGTCGTCGGGGACGCCATGCAACGCGCGCCGGTCTTCATTTTCGACAACGCCCGAGAAGGCCGCGACTTCGCCGAGTGGGTGCAGGAGAACATCGACAAGATCCGCGAGGAGGCCGAAGCCACGTCGAGCGTCGCCAAACTGCTGTACATCGACACGTACCTCTCGAACCGGTTCGTCTTTCTCCGATTCAACTACTCGACGGGCGATGCGGCGGGGCAAAACATGGTCGGGCGCGCCACGTTCGCCGCCTGCAGCTGGATCCTCGACCGGTATCCCGGCATCGTCAAGTTCTACCTCGAGTCCAATTTCGCCACGGACAAGAAAGGCTCACAGATCAACATCATGCGCACGCGCGGCAAGCGGGTCACGGCCGAGGCGGTGCTCAAGCGGGAAGTGCTCATTCAGCACATGCGCGTGGAGCCGGAGAGCCTGTTTTACCACAACCACGTCTCGACCATCGGGGCGTTTCTTTCGGGGGCGAACAACAACGGCGCGCATTCCCCGAACGCCATCACCGCCATCTTCATCGCCACCGGGCAGGACGTGGCGAACGTGGCGGAGTCCTCGGCGGGCATCATGTACACCGAGATGACGCCGGAGGGCGATCTCTACATCTCGCTCACGATCCCCTCCCTCATCGTCGCCACGTACGGCGGCGGCACGGGCCTGCCGACGCAACGGGAATGCCTGGAGCTCATGGATTGCTACGGCAAGGGCAAGGTCCGGAAGTTTGCCGAGATCGTAGCCGGGGTGGCGCTCGCAGGAGAAGTCTCCCTCGGCGCAGCCATCTCGGCGCTCGACTGGGTCTCCAGCCATGAGGCCTACGGGCGCAACCGCTGACCGCACCCGCTGACCGCACCCGCGCGCTTTGCCCCGCCACCGCCGAAGCGTTTTCCATTGTGTTGCTTGTATGAACCAACCTTGAGAACGAAAAATGTTCGGCGACAAGACGGTGCTCGACCTCGTGGACGCGGGGCTGAAAAAAAACACGACCGGCCTCTCCCTGGCCACCAAACGCGAAGGGGAATGGCGCACGACCGCCACGGAGGCCTTCCGGGAAAAGGTGCGCCGGTTCGCCCTCGGCCTGTATGACCTCGGCATCCGGAAAGGCGATCGCGTGGCGATCCATTCGGAGAACAGCGCCGAGTGGATCATCGCAGATCAGGCCATCCTCTCGCTCGGCGCGGTCAACGTGCCGATCTACACCACGCAGCCGCCCGACCAGATCCGGTACATCCTCGAGAACGCCGAAGCCCGCATCTACCTCGTCTCGACGGAAGCGCTCTTCTCGGGGATCGCTCCGCATCTCGACGAGGTGACGTCGCTCCTCCACACCATCGGCATCCGGGGCGTCTTCCACCCGGAGATGCTCGCCTTCGAGGCCGTCCTCGAGCGCGGCGCGGCCCTCGACGCCCGCGAGCCGGAGCGCTTCGAGAACCTCCGCGCCGCCGTCACGCCGGACGACCTCGCCTCGTTCGTATACACCTCGGGCACCACCGGCGTCCCCAAAGGGGTCATGCTCACGCACCGGAACTTCGCCTCGAACGTGCTCGCGAGCATCGAGCGTTCGCCGTTCGACATCGAGGGGCTGCGCGGGGCGAACGTGCTCTCGTACCTCCCGCTCTCGCACTCGTTCGAGCGCATGGTCTCGTACCTGTATCTCTACATCGGCTATCCGATCTGGTTCATCGAGAACCACCGGGAGATCCTCGACGACTGCAAAACCGTCCGACCCGTGCACTTCACGACCGTGCCGCGCCTGCTCGAAAAGGTGTATTCGGGCATCCACGAGCGGGCGGCGTCCGCCAAAGGGCTCACCGGCGCGCTCATGCGGTGGGCCGTCCGCCTCGCCGATGCGTACGACGTGCGCGAAGGCGCCGAGCGCCGCCAAACCTTCCTCTTCCGCGTCGCCGACCGCGCCGTCTTCTCGCGCCTCCGAATGATCTTCGGCGGACGCCTCGTCGCGATCACGAGCGGAGGCGCGGCCCTCGCACCCGAAATCATGAACTTCATGAACGCCCTCGGCATCGTGTGCGGACAGGGCTACGGGCTCACGGAGACCTCGCCCGTCATCGCCGTATACGATCCGAACGATCTCCGCGCAGGCTCCGTCGGAAAGCCGATCACGGGCGTCGAGGTGCGGCTCGACGACGACGGCGAGATCCTCGTGCGCGGGCCGAACGTGATGAAGGGCTACTTCAAGCTCCCCGAGGCCACGCGCGAGGTCTTCACCGAAGACGGATGGTTCCGCACGGGCGACGTCGGACGCTTCGACGAGGACGGTTTCCTCTACATCACCGACCGGAAGAAAGCCCTCATGAAGCTCTCCACGGGCAAATACGTTGCCCCGCAGAACGTGGAGATGCGCCTCGGCTCCCGGACGTTTATCGAACAGGCGATGGTCATCGGGAACGATCGGAAGTTTTGCTCGGCCGTCATCGTGCCCGACTATGAGGCCATCCGGAGGCAATACGGGGAAGAAGCGACCGAGGAGTTCATCCACGACCTGATCCGGAAGGAAGTCGAGCGCGTCAACCGGGAACTGCCGCCGTGGGAGCAGGTGAAGAAGTTTGCCGTGCTCGAGCGGCCCTTCACCATCGACTCGGGCGAGATCACACCGACGCTCAAGCTCAAGCGCCGGGTCATCCTCGAAAACCATCGCGAAACCATCGAGGCTCTGTACACCGAGGCCGCACGCGCACGAGTCTGACCGAAAAACACAAGACCCATGTCGAAAAAGGAGCCGCTCTCGAACATCGACACCGCCTGGCTGCGGATGGATCATCCGACGAACCTCATGATGATCACCGGCGTCATGATGTTTGCCGAGCCGATCCCCTACGAGCGATTCAAAACGACCCTCGAAGAGCGTTTCCTCCGCTTCGACCGCTTCCGTCAGTGCGTCCGCGACCGCTCGGGCACGCCGTACTGGGAAGACGACCTTTACTTCGACATCGAAAACCACGTGCACCGCGTCGCCCTCCCGGCCCCCGGCGATCAGCGCGCCCTTCAGGAATACGTCAGCGACCTGATGGGTCAGTCGCTCGATTTTTCGAAGCCGCTGTGGGACATGCACCTCGTCGAGAATTACGGAGAGGGATGCGCCGTCATCACGCGCATCCACCATTGCATCGCCGACGGGATGGCGCTCGTCCGGGTGCTCCTCGAGATGACCGACGAGACGCGCAAGGGCCGGAGGCGGAGCCCCCGGAGAGAAGACGAACATCCGGGGCCGGTCACGAAATTGCTCAAACCCGCCGAGAACCTCTTCCGCACGACGCTCAGAGCCACGGAGGCCGTGCTTCAGGAAGGAATGAACCTGGTCTTCAGTCCTTCCCACCTCCTCGCGCGCGCGCGTCAGGGCCTCGACCTCGCCTCCGTCGTCGCGAAACTTCTCCTGCAGGGTTCGGATTCCGACACGATCCTGAAGGGAGAACTGGGCGTCCGCAAGCGCGCCGCATGGTCGCAGCCCGTCCCGCTTCCGGTCGTCAAAAACATCGGCAAGAAGATGGGAGGCACCATCAACGACGTGCTCCTGACCGCCGTGGCGGGCGCGCTTCGCCGCTACCTCGAAGCCCATGATCAGCCCCTAGACGACGTGGAGATCCGCGCGATCGTACCGGTCAATCTTCGCCCGCTCGACGAACCGATCACGCTCGGAAACAAGTTCGGCCTCGTCTTCCTGACGCTCCCGGTGTTCCTCGAGGATCCGCTGGAACGACTCCGGGAAGTGCACCGGCGCATGGAGGCGATCAAGGGATCGATGGAGGCGGTCGTGGCGCTCGGGGTGCTCCACGGCATCGGCATGGCGCCGAAAGAGATCGAAAAGCTGGTCATCAAGCTCTTCAGCAAGATGGGCTCCGCGGTGATGACGAACGTGCCCGGCCCCCGCAAACAGCTCTACTTCGCCGGTTCGCCGCTCACGCACATTATGTTCTGGGTCCCCCGCGCCGGCTCGGTGGCCCTCGGCGTAAGCATCCTCAGCTACAACGGCGAGGTGCTCCTCGGCTTCGCCACGGACACCCACGTCGTTCCCGACCCGAACCTGCTCACGGACGCTTTCCACGAAGAGTTCGACGCCCTCACCGCCCGCTTCGACGAGGTGGGAACGTGACGACAAACCCGCAGCGGTTTGGAGGCATCGAGCGCCGGGGCGCCCGCCGCGACCGGCGCGAACCTTCCGTTTCCGCCCACGCTCAATACGTCTTCTCGATCGAGGCCGAGATCTCGCTCATGGCGTTAAAAATATTCATCCTGAGCATGATCTTCAGCCGGGGTCCTTCGATCTTGTAGTCGGGAGAAGAGAGCGCGCCGAGGGCCGTCATCTCCCCTTTGTCGAGCTTCACCCACACGTGATAGGGCGCCGTGGCGCGTGCGAACATCGTGTCCCGGTCGAAGGGCGCGTCTCGGATCTCCGGCGCAGGCGCGTCGCCGAGGTCGATCTTCACGCTCACGTATCCTTCGTCGAACGAATACGCGGCGGCGAGGTCTTTCCCGTCGGGGTGGTCGAGGCATCGAAAAACGATGGTGTCCGAAAAATCGCTGACGATTTTTTGAAAGGCGCGGTCATGATTCATCGCATCGACGAAGCGCTCGATGAAGGCGGGCGTCCAGAATCGGGGTGGAGCAGGCATGAGGGCGTATGGGTTCGTTTCGGGGAGGAGGAAAAGTAGCGTCCGCCCTCCCGCCAGTCAAGCGCCTGCCGGCATGCCGTTCACGTTCGCGGAAAACGGTAACGCGCGGAACGCGTATATTAGCGCACGCCCGAAACTCCTTTCCCCGATGCCCCCTCCGCGTTCGTCCCCGAGGTCCACGCCCATGCCGGAGCGTCCGCTCTCCCATACGCCCGCTCCTCCCCTGGCCGACGCGTCCGCCGGGGCTTCGGATGCGTCGGAGGCCGACGAGCGGTTGGAGGCCGGCGAGCGGTTGGAGGCCGGCGAGCGGTTGGAGGCCGGCGAGCGGTTGGAGGCCGGCGAGCGGTCGCAGCCCGGCAGGAACGGAGCGGCGAGCGCGCCCGAACGCCGGACCGGCGCCCCGCGCTCGTTCACGTTCAATCCCCTCGCGCCGTACCGGGGCGTCGTGCGCCGCTTCTTTCAGGTGTACCGCCACACCTTCGGGCTGCTCATCGGCGCGAACGTCGCGTACGTGCGCGCGCTGCCGCCCCACCGGAGGCGGGGGCTCCGGTCCCTCCTGCCGAGGGTGAGCGCCTTCCTCCTGCGCCCCTTCGTCCGCCGCGACGTCGTCGAGCTGCCGTTCCCGAAACAGCTTCGGCGACGGCTCGAAATGCTCGGCCCCACCTTCGTCAAGTTCGGGCAGATCATGGCCATCCGCGAGGACCTGCTCCCGCGCCCGATCACGGACGAACTCCAGAACCTGTTCGACCGGCTCCCGAGCGTTCCCTTCGAACAGGTGCGCGGGATCATCGAGGAAAGCCTCCAGCGTCCGCTCGAAACGCTCTATGCCGAGGTGTCGGAGGACCCGCTCGGCTCGGCGTCCATCGCGCAGGTGCATCGGGCGCGCCTCCGCACCGGCGAGAAGGTGGTCATCAAGGTGATCAAGCCCGGCATCCGCGAAATGATCCGGTCCGACCTGACGCTCCTCCGGCTCGTCGGGCGCTTTCTCCAGTGGATCTTCCCGAGGTATCAGATCCGCCAGATCGTCGAGGAATTTGCCGCCTACACCCTCAAAGAGATCGACTTCACGTACGAGGCGGACCACGCCGAGATGTTTGCCGCCAACTTCCACGAGACTCCGGACATCGTCTTCCCCGAGGTCTACCGGAGCCTGAGCACGGAGGACGTGCTCACGATGTCGTTCCTCGAAGGGTTCAAGCCCGGTTCTCCGCCCACCTTCGCGCTCTCGAACGAGGAACGCGCGCGCATCATCGACCTCGGCTCGCTGGCCATCATCCGGATGCTCTACAAAGACGGCTTCTTCCACGCCGACCTCCACGCGGGCAACCTGATGATCCTCCCCGGCAGCCCCATCCGCCTCGGGTTCATCGACCTCGGCATGGTGGGGCGCTTCGAAGAGGCTACGCGGCGGCGGATGCTCTACTATTTCCACGCCCTCGTCAGCGGAGACGTGAGCACGGCCACGCGGCACCTCGCCGAGATGGCGCGTGTCGGTCCCGGCGGCGACCCGCAGGGCTTCCGGCGCGCCGTGGCGGATATGTCCCGGCGGTTCATCATCCACAGCACCTCCGGTGATTTCAGCATCGCGCAGATGATCCTCGAATCGATCAACTTCGGCGTGAAGTACCGGGTGTATTTCCCTGTGGAGATGACGCTCATGGTGAAAGCGCTCGTGACGTTCGAAGGCGTCGGGCGGCTGCTCGATCCGAATCTCGATGTGGCCGAGGCCTCCCGGAAACACGTCTCCCACATCTTTCGTGAGCAGTTCGGCCCGCGAGCGCTCGCACAGGCGCTCATCCGTAGCTCTCCGGAGATGATCGACCTCGCCGTGCAGATGCCGCAACTCCTCTCGGCAAGCTTCCGGCATGCGGAACAGCGCCTCGACGGAACCCCCCGGAGAGACCCGCTCGCCGGGCTTCGGGGGAGCATCCTCGCCGGCGCGTGCATCATCGCCGGGGTGATCGCTTCGGTGCTCGGCGGCCCGTGGTTCCTCTGGTCCGGCCTGTTCGCGCTCGCCCTGATTTTGATTTTTTTCGGGAAATGAGCGCGCGCTTCGTTCCGGACGCCCGGCGGTGACGCCCGGGCGCTCCCCCATCCCGTCCTTCCACGCCGCCATGGAAAAAAAACCGGTTCCCCCCCTTCACCTCGACCTGCGCGAGGACGTGGTCGACCTCGAAACGCAGTTCTCCCCCTGCAACCCGCCCGGTCCGGACGCCCCCGACCCGCACTTGCCCGAACGCGACGGCTTCCGCGAACC
>JALSSK010000145.1 GCA_026984335.1 Rhodothermales bacterium | reverse complement strand
GGGCCTGAATTTACAAGAATATAGATAAATAGCCCCGTATCGGATCTGCACGTGGGATTTCAGGCCTACGGGCAAAAAAGTCTCCGACGAATATATCTCAAAACACGACGCGACCTTTATCGGAAAATATGGTGTATGTGAGAAAGCAAGAGAACGGAGCGCGCGCCGATGATCCGGAGGCGATGCGGGCGGTCGTGGAGGATGCGGCGGCATAAAAAAAAGCCCGGTCTTACGGGACCGGGCTTTCGCCAAACTGGAGGTTTGTGCGGATTCGACTCACAAAGGCCAGGCGCGGGGCCATCCTCGACCGCGGGGTCACATAGAGGGAAACGCAGGCGTGCGGGCCTTCCCTCGACCACCGCAGTCACCCAGAGGAAGGCGCTCAAGCGTTGATCTCGGCCGGGAGGCCGCGCGTTCGAAGGACCCCACATCCCGTCGAAGCGCGACGCCGGCCACGTAGAGGCTGGTTTGCTTGTCTGACCCCGCACGAGACAAACGCCGTGCCACGATGCCCCGCGCCGTTCCGGGCGCTCGTGGGGGCGGTTCGCGCCGGAAAGCTCCGCCCGGACGAGAGAAAAGCTTGCCGTCGGCGGAAAAATGTGCGCGCTCAGAACCGCACGTCCACGCCGAGGCGGAGGCTGCGCTCGGCGGCGGGGTAGAAGAAGACCACGTCCGAGCCGGCGGGGTCGGGGAAGCCGGTGGTGCTGTACGTCTCGTTCGTCAGGTTGAACACTTCGGCGGAGACCGTGAGGTTTTTGAGGCGGTACGAGAGGCGGGCGTCCGCCGTGGTATGGTTCGGCAGGCGGATCGTGTTGGCGTCGTCGAGGAAGACGCGGCGCACCGAGCGGACGACGAGCCCGCCGCCGAGCCCGGAGGCCGGGCGATACGTCAGCCCGCCGGAGAAGACGTCGCGCGGGACGGCTTTGAGGAAGTTGCCCTCGAACACCCCCGCGCGCTGGGTGGCGGACTGATACGCATAGTTTACGAACGTCGTCAGCCCGCCGGGGAAGTACAGCTTCAGCCCCGATTCCACGCCGGTGTGGCGGCTTTTGCCGAGGTTGACGTATCGGAACTGCTGGAGGTCGAAGTCCACCTCGTCCTCCATGTCGATGCGATAGACGCTCAGCGAGAGCTCGCCCGTGAGGCCGCCGGGGGTGAGCTTGGCGCGGTGATAGACGCCGGCTTCCACGTTCGTGCCGCGCTGGGGTTTGAGCGCGCCGTTCGAGATGGTGATGGCGTACGGGGGAAACGGCACGGGCGTCGAGCGCTGGTCGTAGAGCTGGTCGAGCGTCGGCGCTTTGAAGGAGCGTCCCGCCGAGGCATAGACGTGCCCCTCGTGCCCGCCCGCGTTCACGTACCGGACGTTGACGCCGGCGCGCGGGCTGAAGGCGGTGTGCGTGGCGTCGGACGTCTCGCCCGTGCTCGGGGGCTCCGGGGCGTATGTGTCGCGGAGCCGGTCGTACCGCCCGCCGAGCGTGAGCGTCAGCGCCGGGACGGGGGTGAGCTCGTACTGCGCGAAAGCGGCGAGCGTCGTCCGGTCGCCCGTCCCTTTGGCGTCGAGCGCGCTCCGGACGCCGGGCGCTTCGAGGTAGGCGGGCAGCGGGCCGGTGAGGAAGAGGTAATACGCATTGTCCACCCGCCCGACGGCGGCGTCCACCCCGGCGGTGAGACGGTTCGGGAAGGGGAGCGGGACGCCTTCGTAGACCACCTGCGCCGAACCCGAGAGGAGCTTCGTGGTCAGGTCCCGGTCCTTCGTGTCGGCGAAGTCGGGCGTCAGGAGGAAGGTTCGGATGATGTCGGCGGAGCGCAGTTCGCCGGTGAGGAAAGCCGAGACCGTGGCGGCGTCCGAAGGCTGCCACGCGCCGTCGAGCGAGAGGCGGTGGCGGTTCTCCTCGGCGCGGTCGAAGCGGAAGAAGTCCGACGAGGTGCGGGGGTCGGCGCGGACGTCGGCGTCGGCGAGGTAGCCGGGGTCGTCGGCGCGCTTCCAGTGGTGGTCGGTCGAGAGCGTGAGGCTGCCGCCGGGCGCGTGGAGGAGCGCGAGGGAGCCGCCGAGGTTGGTGACGGAGCGCTCGCCGTGGGCCCGGTAGCCGTCGGTGCGGTCCACGTCGCCATAGAGCGAGAAGCGGCGGCCCTTCCAGTCGCCGGAGGTGTGGAGGCGGGCCGTGAGCGTGCCGAACGAGCCGCCCGAGAGCGCGAGCGTGCGCGAAGGCTGAGCCGCCCGCCGGGTGATGAGGTTGACGACACCGCCGAGCGCCGCGTCCCCGTAGAGCGAAGACGCGCCGCCGCGCAGGATCTCGATGTTCTCCACGTTCTCTATCGGAAGCGCATTCCAGTTGACGAGGCCCGTCTCCACGTTGTTTTGCGGCTTTCCGTCGACGAGCACGAGCAGGTAGGATACCTCGCCGCCGCCGTAGAAGCCCCGCACCGTGGCGATGGGGTCATTGCCGAGGCCGTCCCGGTTGAAGAAGACGAGGCCGGGCGTCAGGCTCAGCGCGTCGGTGAGCGTGGCGACGGGGAGCGCGTCGAAGGCCTCCCGGCGGACGACCGACACCGCCGCCGCCGTGCGCGCGAGCGTGCGCTCCGCGCGGTCCGCCGTCACGACGATGCTTTCGAGTTCATACACCCGGAGGGAGTCGTCGGGGATCTCCTGGGCCCGCGCGGGCCAGAGCAACCCGCACAGCAGGCCGGCGAAGAGAACGTGCTTCCGCATAAAATTTCTCACGATCGAATGGGGAGGGGAAAATGGGGCCATGAAAACGCGCGTCGGCGGGGCAGGTTTTTCGGGAAAGGTGATATTTTCGAGGAGGAGGAAAAAAGCTCGCCGCAGGCGCTTTGTGGGAAGCCCGGGAAACAAAACGGCTGCTCGCGACCTGAACCGGAGACTTTGATCGTTGACGCCTGCGCATGAAAAACGCCCGCCCGCCCGCTTCGCCGCCCGAGACGCCCCGCCGCCCGCCGCTGGCGCTGTGGAAAGCCATGCGCCGGATCATCGGGCTGAGCCGTCCCTACCGGCGGCGGCTCTTTCTGGCCCTCGCGCTGACGGTGATGGGGACGCTGGTCTGGCTCGTGGTCCCGCTCGGGCTCCGGCAACTGCTCGACGCCGTGTTCCTGGAGGCCGACCGGCGGATGCTCAACCTCCTCGCGGTGGGACTGCTCGGCCTCTTCGTGATGCAGGGGCTCTTCTCTTTCAGCGGCAACTACCTGCTCGGATGGGTCGGCGCGCGCGTGGTGGCGGATCTGCGGGAGAAGGTCTTCGCGCACCTGAACCGCCTCGGTCTGGCGTTCTTCGCCGATCAGCGCACGGGCGACCTCACCTCGCGCCTGACCAACGACGTCGACCGGATCCGTGACGCCGTCACGAACGCGCTCGTGGAACTGCTCACGCAGACGCTTACGCTCGTCGGCTCGGTGGCGCTGATGACGGCGCTGAACTGGCGGCTGACGACCATCGTCTTCGTCGTCGTGCCGCCGGTCACGATCCTGGCGCGGTATTTCGGGATGAAGATCCGCCGGATCTCAAGGCAGGTGCAGGACAAGCTCGCCGAGACGACCGCCCTCGCCGAGGAGACCATTCAGGCGATCCGCGTGGTGAAGGCTTTCGTGCGTGAGCCGTACGAGACGGCGCGGTATGCCGCCGCCGTGGAGGACCTCTTCGAGACGACCCGCTACCGGGTGTGGATCTCGGCCCTTTTCGGGACGCTCGTGGGCATCCTGTTCATGACGGCTCTCGTGGGCATCTTCTGGTACGGCGGCGCCGAAGTGCTGGCGGGACGCCTCACCGCCGGCGACCTGGTGGCGTTCATCTTTTATGCGTTCAACATC
>JALSSK010000144.1 GCA_026984335.1 Rhodothermales bacterium | reverse complement strand
AAGGCTGTCCGTTCCGGCGCGCGCCGACGCCTGCGTGTGACTCGTTTCGCGTTTCTTTTTTCATCCTTCCGCCGCAGATTCATGCCCGTTGTCGCTCCGACCGCCTACACCGTGCGCCGCGTTCCCCTGACGGCGATGCGCGCGTTCCCGGCCCTCTTCGAACAGTATTGCGCGGACTACGACGCGCTCGCCGCATACTATGCGGGCGACTTCCGGAGCGGCGGCGCCCGCGCCGAAGCGGCCGCCCGCGCCGCCGCCCACCCCCGCGACCGCGACGCCCTCGTCGAGGTGCTCCTCGACCAGAACGCCCGCTGGGGCCTCGACGACGCCACACGCGCGAACGTCGAGGCGCTCCGAGACCCGGAGGCCGTGGCCGTAGTGACGGGACAGCAGGTGGGGCTGCTCACCGGACCGCTCTATACGCCGTACAAAACCATCACCGCCATCCAGCTCGCGCGCCGCATGCAGGAGGAGACCGGGCGGCCCGTCGTGCCCGTGTTCTGGCTCGAAGGCGAGGACCACGACTTCGACGAGGTGGCGGGCGTGCGCCTTCTGCACCGAAACGAAGTGGCCGAGGTGCGATACGCCGGGCACACGCTTCCCGAAGGCGGCAACCTGGGGCCCGTCGGGCGGCTCGTGCTCACCGAACAGATCACCGACGTGCTCGACGCCGTCGAAGCGATGCTCGCGCCCTCCGACTTCAAGGCCGGGCTGATGGCAAAGGTGCGCGACGCCTATCGCCCCGGCACGACGCTCCTCGACGCCTTCGCCCGCCTCATGCGCGCCTTCTTCCCCGACGAAGGGCTCGTCTTCCTCTCCCCGGACGACCGGCGATTCAAACGCCTGACCGCCCCGCTCTTCCGCCGGGAAATCGAGGATTACGCCACGGCGCTCGAACGTTTCGAGGCCGTGAGCGCGCGCCTCGCCGACCGCTTCCACGCGCAGGTCCACATCCGCCCGACGAACCTCTTCCTCCTCGAAGCCGGTCGGCGCTACGCCGTCGACGCCGAGGGCGACCGCTTCCGGCTCCGCGGCACGGCGCACCTGCTCTCGAAAGACGCCCTCCTCGACCGGCTCGAACGCCACCCCGAGTGCTTCAGCGCCAACGTCGTCCTCCGCCCGCTCATGCAGGACACCCTCTTGCCCACGGCGGCGTACGTGGCCGGACCGGGCGAGACGTCGTACTTCGCACAGTTCAAGCCGATGTATGCGTGGGCCGGCCTGCCGATGCCCGTCATCTATCCCCGCGCCGGCGTCACCCTCGTCGAGCCGAAGGTGAAGAAAGTGCTCGATCGCCATCCGGTGGACGTGCCCGACTTCGGCGAGGAGCACGACCGGCTGTTCCGCCGCGTCATCCTCGACGAGATGGAGGTGGACATCGAGGCGGCGTTCCGGACGTCGGCGCGGCATCTGCACGAGGCCGTCAACACGTTCAAGCCCGTCGTCGAACAGGTGGACCGCTCGCTCGGGAAAGCCGCCGAGGCCGCCCGCGTCGCGCTCCTGAAAGAGTTTACGCGGCTGAAGGAACGCGCCGTCAAGGCCGAGAAACGCCACCACGACACGCTCCGGGCACAACTGAACAAGGCGCAGGTGAATCTTTTCCCGGACGGCAAGCTCCAGGAACGCGTCGTCTCTCCGCTCTATTTTTTGAACAAATACAGCCTAGACCTGCTCGAAAACCTGCTCGTCACCCTCTCCCTCGACACCACGGAACATCAGATCGTGGAGCTCTGATGCGCGGCGTAGTGCGGAAGGGAGGCCGCTGGGGAGGCGGCGCGCGTCGGAGGGCGATTCCGGCGGGCGGGCGGTGAGCGGCGGGCAGGCGGAGGCCCTTGACGCCATGAACCCCGAAACGACGAACCCCGAAACGACCCGGGCGGAGCCGCTTTTCAGCCCGCTCATCGAACAGGCCGTCGAGCTCTCGGCGCAGTGGCACGACGGCACGTACCGCAAGAGCCGGTGGCGCGATCCCGCCTTCGGCGTGCCGCCTTCGGAGGCGCTCGGCGTGCCCGTGATGGCGCACGTGACGATGGTGGCGATGACCGTGCAGCGCGCCGGATGGGACGAGGTGACCGTGGCCGCCGCCTTCCTCCACGACGCCATCGAAGACGCCAACCAGTACGGCGAGGAGCTGCGCTACGGCGAACTGAGCGCGCTCATGGGCGAGGCCGTGGCCCGCCGCGTAGCCGAGGTGACGGAGGAGAAGTACGACGCGCACGGCGCCTTCCGCCCGTGGCGCGCGCGGAAGGAGGACTACGCCGCCCGCCTCCGCACCGCCTCCGCCGGGGCCGTCGCCATCAGCCTGGCCGACAAGCTCCACAACCTCTGGTCGATGAACGAGAGCCTGGCGAGCGGGCTGAACATCTTCGAGAAGGGCCCGAACCGCCGCCCCCTCAGCGCCGGACCCGAGGCGCAGCGCTGGTTCTTCCACGCCGTCCTCGACGCCTCCGCCCCCCACGCCGACCCTCGCCTCGAACCCCTCCGCACCGCCCTCCGCGCCGAACTCGAACGCTTCGAACGGCTCACGAGCACCGCCGCCGGGTGAGCGCCGGAACCGACCGTATTTCATCTTCGTCGAGGAGGCCCAAACGTTATGTCGCTTATCGCATCCATAGTTCAACCTCGGTTCCATGATTAAAATTCATCCCATCCTGACCGGCCATGTACAGGTTAAAGTCGCACAGCGGCGAAGGAAGACGGGGGGGCTGTTGCGCGTGCTCCTGGACCGGACCTGGACCGAGTGGCTTCCTATCTATGCGTGGGCGATCGAGCATCCGGAAGGCGTCGTCGTCGTGGACACCGGAGAGACGGCGCGCGCCTCCGAGCCGGGCTACTTTCCACGCCTTCACCCCTACTTTCGCACTTCGGTTCGTATGGACGTGGCGGCGGAGCAGGAAATCGGCCCCCAACTGGAAAAGATCGGCATCGCTCCGAAGGACGTCCGCACGGTCATTCTGACGCATTTTCATACGGATCACGCGGGAGGGCTTCATCACTTCCCCGAGAGCGAGATCCTCGTTCAAGGCCGGGACTACCAGAGCGCCCGGGGGTTCATGGGCAAGCTCCGGGGGTATCTGCCTCACCGGTGGCCGGAATGGTTCGCGCCGAAGCCGATACCGTTCGAGGCCGTCCCCGTCGGCCCCTTCGGGCGAAGCTATGCGGCGACGGAGGCCGGCGACGTCCTCGTCGTGCCCACGCCGGGGCACACGCCGGGGCACGTTTCGGTGATCGTAAAGGCAGCGGGGGTGAGCTATTTTCTGGCGGGGGATACGAGCTACACGCAGCGTCTCCTGCTCGAAAGAGAACCCGACGGCGTCAGCCCGAACCGGGCCGCCGCCCTGCGGACCCTCGACGCCATTCTGGAATATGCCCGGACCGAGCCGACCGTGTATCTGCCTTCGCACGATCCCCAATCCGCCGAAAGGCTTCGGCAACGGCAAATCCTCGATACGGCGGTGTGATGCCGATGAGCCGTTTTACGAAAGGTTCGTCCGGGTGCGTGTGCGCATCGGTCGCGGCTCTTGACGTCGTGAAAGCTTCTCTCATCCCTGACGGGCGTACCCGCGCCGCGCATGGGAACGAGCCCAAGAGATAAAGCCGATCGCTTGAAGCCGCCGTTCAACCCGGCAGACGTCACTTTCAGGGCGCGCCCGGCGTATGCGGCCGAGCACACGATCAAAAGGTCTCCGGCAGCGAGCAGCCTCTGTCGCCGGATGGACAACGTCGGCTTCAGATCCGGCGCATGAATTTTTTTTTAAAGTTTTTCATTCAAGGACGATACCCCCTACACCACTGCGATACGCCACCACTCCGAAGTACTTGC
>JALSSK010000143.1 GCA_026984335.1 Rhodothermales bacterium | reverse complement strand
GAAAGTCGATATCCCGCAGCACACGAAAGTGCTTATCGTTCGTGACGATATAGTCGGCATTGGCAGCCACCGCACAATCGACAATCTTGTCGTCGTCCGGGTCGTCTCGGATCAACAGCCAGCGGTAGAACGGCGTAACCTGCGTGACATTGGGCAAAAGGAGCAAAAAATCGAGCCGTGCCTCAGTGTAGCTCAACCCATAGCGTCGAGCTACCTGCTCCTGATACTCCGCCAAAATCTCATTGGTGACGAAGAGGTCATAGTCACCTGCAACCAAACGCTCGAAGACCCAGTGATACTTCAAGTTCGAAGCCAGCGATACAATCAGTACGTTGGTATCCAGGACGATGCGGAGCTTATTGGTCTTCATCGTTGAGCCAGCGATCCAGGTCGTCCTCGGTGATGCCTTTTTCTTGTACGGCCTGATCGACACGCGCCCTCAACCGGTCGGCGAAGAACCTACCGAGCAGGGCCTTCACTTGCAGCAACTCTTCCTCGGTCGGTTCGAAAGCATAGGCCTTCAAGAGTTCGAGTTGCAGCGACGTTAACTGGTCTGGGGTCTCCATAACTTTAAAGGGAAACGTCCGGCGTTGTCATGGTTTGTCAATAATACATGACCGTTCGGGATATGTTCTTCCGGATACGGCCTGCGGACGAGGCCTTCCACGCCGCCACGCGCCGCCTCCTCCGCGCCGCCGCCCACCCCTCGCGCCTGCGCCTCGGGCGTGTGCGGCCTTCGGCGTGCGACGCCTCCTATCCCCGCTGGAGCTTGCGGTACTTGATGCGATGGGGCCGGGCGGCCTCCTGGCCGAGACGCCGGCGGCGGTTCTCCTCATACTGGGAGAAATTGCCGTCGAACCAGTAGACGCGGCTGTCGCCCTCGAAGGCCAGGATGTGGGTGGCGATGCGGTCGAGGAACCAGCGGTCGTGCGAGATGACCACGGCGCACCCGGCGAAGTTCAGGAGGGCCTCTTCGAGGGCGCGGAGGGTGTTCACGTCCAGGTCGTTCGTCGGCTCGTCGAGCAGGAGCACGTTGGCGCCTTCCTTGAGCATCTTGGCCAGATGGACGCGGTTACGCTCGCCGCCCGAGAGCTCACTGACGAGCTTCTGCTGGTCGCTTCCGCTGAAGTTGAACCGGCCCACGTAGGCGCGGGAATGAAGCTCCCGGTTGCCCACCCGGATCACGTCGTGCCCGCCGGTGATCTCCTGCCAGACGGTCTTCGAGGGGTCGAGGGGGCGGTCCTGATCGACGTAGCCGAGCGCCACGGTGTCGCCGATGCGGATGACGCCGGCGTCGGGTTGGTCCTGCCCGGTGATGAGGCGAAAGAGGGTGGTTTTGCCGGCGCCGTTGGGCCCGACGACGCCGATGATGCCGCCGGGCGGCAGACTGAAGGAGAGGTCTTCGAAGAGGAGCCGGTCGCCGAAGGCTTTCGTCACGCCGTCGGCCTGTATGACCAGATTGCCGAGGCGGGGGCCGGGCGGGATGGGGATCTCGATGGCTTCGTCCCGGGCTTGCTCTTGCCGGGCGAGGAGGTCCTCGTAGGCGGCGATGCGGGCCTTGCTCTTGGCGTGGCGCCCCTTCGGGCTGGTGCGCACCCATTCGAGCTCACGCTCGAGGGCCTTTTGCCGCTTCGAGGCCTGTTTCTCTTCGACGGCCAGTCGCTGCCTTTTCTGCTCCAGCCAGGCCGTATAGTTGCCCTCGAACGGGATGCCCTCTCCCCGATCGAGTTCGAGGATCCATCCGGCCACATTGTCGAGGAAGTAGCGGTCGTGCGTGACGGCGATGACGGCGCCGGGGTAGCGGGCCAGGTGCTGTTCGAGCCAGGCCACGCTCTCGGCGTCGAGGTGGTTGGTGGGCTCGTCGAGGAGGAGGACGTCGGGCTCCTGGAGAAGGAGGCGGACGAGGGCCACGCGCCGCCGCTCGCCGCCCGAGAGCACGCTCGCGGGCGTATCGCCCGGAGGACAGCGCAGCGCATCCATGGCCATCTCCAGCTTGTTGTCGATGTCCCACGCATCGAGCTGGTCGATGCGCTCCTGCAACCGGGCCTGCTCGGCCATGAGCGCGTCGAAGTCGGCGTCGGGTTCGGCGAAGCGGGCGCTGACGGCCTCGTACTGCCGGAGGAGCTCGACGGCCTCGCGGGCGCCTTCCTCGACGATCTCCCGCACCGTCTTCGTCTCGTCGAGCGCGGGCTCCTGCGGCAGATAGCCGAACCGGATGCCCTTCTGCGCCTCGATCTTGCCGAGGTAGTCGGCGTCGAGCCCGGCGATGATGCGCAGCAGCGTGCTCTTGCCCGAGCCGTTGAGGCCCAGCACGCCGATCTTGGCGCCGTGGAAGAAGGACAGGTAGATGCCTTTCAGGACCTGCTTGTTCGTGGACCGGTAGCGTTTGCCCACGCCGAGCATGGAGAAGACGATTTTCTGATCACTCACGGGAGTCGCCGGCTGAAGGGTGGGGATGAGAACGGGAGATATGCCGAAAGGCGCGCCGTTGTTCTGGCCGCGATGTGGGTTTGCGGCGAATTGCGGGGCGGCGCGGGCGTCTCCGCCGCCGGCACGTGCGCCGGTCCCGCTCCCACGGCTGCGGCAGAGCGACGCATCACGGCACAGGCGTCAGGCCCGTCCTCCTCCCTCCTGCACCGCAACCCGCAGACGTTCGTCGGCATATACCCCGCCCCGGACGATGCCTTCCGCGCCGCCGCGCGCTCGGAAGATCTTTCCCCAACCCTCACCGTGCACATCCCCGCCCGACCCGCCTTCCCATGCTCCAGCGCCTCTCCCCCAGAATGCGAAGAAATATTCTTCGCATTCTCCCGTTCGGGGTCATCTGGCTCCTTTTCAGTCAAGTCTTTCTCCTCTCGGATTACGCGGCGGTCGGGGACTTCAGCAATGTGCCCGATACGGCCATCAAGCTCGACTTCGGCATTTATTGCTTTGCCACCCTCGCCGTGAGCGTGCTCGGCCTCCTCGTGGGCACGATAGAACTGGTCTACCTGAACAACCGGTTTGCGCACCAGAGCCTGAGCCGGAAGATCGTATACAAAACCCTCTTCTATGCTCTGCTCATGCTCGGAATCACGGTCACCACCTTCCCCATCGCGGCCGTCATGGAACTCGACACCACTCTCATGGACGGGCGCGTCTGGCACAAGCTCTCCACATTTTTAGTCAGCAAAACCCACCTGGGAACGGTCGTCCAGCTTTCCGCAACGCTGGGCGCCTCTCTGTTCTATGCGGAGATCAGCGAGCACATGGGGCACAAGGTGTTGCTCAATTTTTTTACCGGCAAATACCACACACCCAGAGAAGAGGTTCGCATTTTCATGTTTTCGGACATGAAATCCTCCACGCACATCGCGGAACAGATCGGCCACATCAAGTACTTCGAATTATTGCGCGCCTACTATGTCGATCTGTCGGAGGGCATCATCGCGCATGCAGGAGAGATTTACCAGTACGTCGGAGACGAGGTCATCGTCTCCTGGCCCGTGGAGGAGGGGCTGAAAAACCGGAATTGCCTCCAATGCTTCTTTGCGATGAAGCATGACTTGCGCAAACGGGCCGACTGGTACCGGCGGCATTTCGGGCTCGTGCCGGATTTCAAGGCAGGGTTTCACGTGGGCGCCGTGACCACGGGCGAGATCGGCGCCCTCAAGAAAGAGATCATCTTTACGGGAGACGTGCTCAATGCGACGGCGCGTATTCAAGGACGCTGCAACACGTACGGCGTGGACCTGCTGATTTCCGGAGATCTCCTGGAACGCCTGGGCCTGGAGGCAGGCGGTACGGTGCGGTCCCTCGGCGAGCACAAACTCCGGGGAAAAGCACG
>JALSSK010000142.1 GCA_026984335.1 Rhodothermales bacterium | reverse complement strand
AAGTCTCAAGCCCTTCCCCCTCACAGGGGGAAGTACCCCGAAGGGGGGATGGGGGTCTGTTCTCGCCACGTGCGCCTACATGGCCTACCCCTCCGTCGCTCCGCGACACCTCCCCTTCGCATGGGGAGGGGCCTTTGTGTGCCGCACAAGCGCATCGGGCGACCCACGGGTCGCCCCTACGGGCGCGCGTTCGGAGGAGACTGCCTTCATGAAAACACGCGCGCCCATGCGCTGCGTGGGAACGCCTCACCGGGACGCGCCGCGTCCCATGCCTCGGCGTGCGATGCCACCCGACCGTCTCGAAACCCACCATGAACCCGGCCCCACCCGTGAGGCCGATGCATGAAGGGAAGACGCCCACTCATCAACCCGATCCGGCTCATGTCCTCCACCTGGAAGGTTCGAATCTCGCTGGCGCTGAACTTCTTCGTCTTCGCCATTTTGCTCAACACCGTCGGCATCGTCATCGCCCGCGTCATCGAGAGCTACGGCGTCGACGATGCAGTGGCGGCGAGTCTGGAGGCGTTCAAGGACCTCTCCATCGCGGCGGCGTCGTTTTTTCTGGCCTCGTACATCCCGCGCTTCGGCTACCGGCGCTCGATGCTGGCGGGGCTGCTGGCCGTCACGCTGGCGAGCATGCTCGTGGCGCTCGTGAGCGGCTTCTGGGTGACGCCCGTGCTCTACATGACCATCGGCGTCAGCTTCGCGCTGATGAAAGGGGCGGTGTATTCGACCATCGGCCTCATCACGAAGAACCAGCAGGAGCACACCAGCCTGATGAACATCCTCGAGGGCGCCTTTCAGGTCGGCGCGCTGACGGGGCCGCTCTTCTTCTCCCTCGCCCTGAGCCTGCATTTCTCGTGGAACCAGACGTACTGGCTCATCGCCTCGGTGAGCGCGCTGGCGTTCCTGCTTTTGCTCACCACCCCGCTCGACGAGAGCGAGGTGGCGGCCCATCCGGAGCAGGCGGGCATCGTCGAGATGTTCAAGCTGCTTCGCCTGCCGATGGTGTGGGTGTTCGTCCTCTGCGCGTGGCTCTACGTGATGATCGAGCAGAGCTTCGGCACGTGGCTGCCCACGTTCCACGAGCGCATCTTCGGCCTCGCCCCCGCCATTGCGGCGGGGCTGCTGAGCGTCTATGCCGGCTCCATCGCCTTCAGCCGCTTCCTCATGGGCTACCTCTCGAAGCGTCTGCCCTGGCTCCCGACGCAGCTCACCCTCCTCGGCGGCGCCTTCGTCCTCACGCTGACCGTCCTCCTCGTCACCGCCAACCATACCCCCGGCGACGTCGAGACGTGGAACCGCATCCCCGTGCTCGCCCTCGTCTTCTCCGTCATGGGCTTCTTCATCGGCCCCATCTACCCGACCATCGTCTCCATCGTGCTCGGCAAGCTCGAAAAGCCCCGGCACGCCTCCATGACGGGCCTGATCATCATCTTCTCCGCCCTCGGCGGCACCACCGGCTCGTTCATCGTCGGCTTCATCTCGCGGAGCTTCAGCACCCACGACGCGTTCTTCTATCCCCTCATCCCGATGACGCTCCTCGGGCTGCTGCTTTTTCCCTACAAACGCCTCGCCGACCGCGTCGCCTTCCCCGAGACGGAAGCGTGACGATCCCCGCCTCCTCATCTGCCCCCTCGCACCATGACGCTCCAACTCCCCGTCGAAGACACGTTTCGCCGCCTGCTCGCGCAGGAAGACACCGACGGCGACCGGCAGATCACCGTCAAGGACGCCGGGCCGAAGCGCTTCGAGGTCGGCGGCGCGTATGCCGTCGAGGGGACGTATGCGCTCTCGAACCTGCTTCAGGAGCTGGCGCTCGCCCGCGATGCGGGCCTCGACACGCTCGCGCTCGACTTCGACCGGCTCTATGAGAACCCCGTGCGTCGCATCTCCCGCATGATCCGCGAGCTCTTCTGGGACGGGCTCACGCGCACCGTCGACGCCGAGGGGCTGGCGCGCACGGCCGTCGACACGAAGGGCGAGGGAGCCGACTTCGACCGCCGCGCCCGCGTCTACGTGCCGCACACCGACCCGGCGGCGCAGGCATACTTCGCGGAGGTGGCCCGGGAGCGGCCTGCGCTCGGCCTCGACGTCGTCACGCTGCCCGAGGCCATCACGCCCGAATACGTGCTCGGCCTCAACGACCGGCCCGGCCTCCTCAGCCTGAAGCTCGTGCGCGGCGCGGACGGCGCCCGGCGCGGGCTGCCCTTCGTCGTGCCCGGCGGGCGCTTCAACGAGCTCTACGGGTGGGACAGCTACTTCGAGGCGCTCGGGCTGCTCCACGACGGGCGCATCGACCTGGCGAAGGCGATGGTCGAGCATTTTCTCTACGAGATCACGCATTACGGGCAGATCCTCAACGCCAACCGGAGCTATTACCTCACGCGCTCGCAGCCGCCTTTCCTCACGTCGATGGGCCTCGCCGTGTACGAGCACCTCCCCGAAGGCCCCGCGCGCGACGCCTGGCTCCGCGACGTGATGACGACGGCCGTGCGCGAGTACGAGACCGTGTGGACCGCCCCGCCGAAGCGGACCGACACGGGCCTGAGCCGATATTACGGCAAGGGCATCGGCATGCCGCCCGAGACCGAGGAGGGCCACTTCGACGCCGTGCTCCGCCCCTACGCCGAGGCCGCCGGCATGGACCTCCGCGCCTACGCCCGCGCCGTGCGCCGCCGCGAGATCGTCCACCCCGAACTCGACGCCTACTTCGTGCACGACCGGGCGCTGCGCGAATCCGGGCACGACAACAGCTATCGCCTCGAAGGCCGCGCCGCCCACCTCTGCACGGTCGATCTGAACGCGCTGCTGTACAAGTACGAGACCGACCTCGCCCGCGTCATCGGCGACGTCTTCGGCGACGCGCTCACCACCTCCGACGGCCGCACGCACACCAGCGCCGAATGGCGCGCGAAGGCCGAACGCCGGAAAACGCGGATCCACGAACTGTGCTGGAACGACGAGCGCGGGATGTTCTTCGACTACGACTTCGTGGCGCGGCGGCAGACCGGCTTCGAGAGCGTCACCACGCTGTACGCGCTGTGGGCGGGTCTGGCGACGGAAGCGCAGGCCGAGGCGCTCGTGACGCGCGCCCTGCCGCGCTTCGAGATGCCGGGCGGCCTCGTCTCGACGACCGAGCGCGCGCGCGGGCCGATCTCGGACGAGCGCCCGCAGCGACAGTGGGACTACCCCTTCGGATGGCCGCCGCACCAGATCCTCGCGTGGCACGGCCTCCTCCGCTACGGCTACGACGACGACTCCCGCCGCCTTGCCTACCGGTGGCTTCACATGATCACCCGGAACGCCGCCGACTACAACGGCACCATCCCCGAGAAGTACGACGTCGTCCGCCGCACGCACGACGTGTTCGTCGAATACGGCAACGTGGGCGCCGATTTCGACTACATCACCCGCGAGGGTTTCGGATGGATGAACGCCTCGTATCAACTCGGCCTCTCGATCCTCACCCCCACGGAGCGCGCCGCCCTCGAAGCGGGCACGCCGCCCCCCGGCGTCGCCCCGGCATGAGGGAACCCCCCGCCGCCCCGGCGATCCAAAACGACATGGACCGGTCCGAAAACGAAAAAAGACGTATCCTTCGGGTCCGACGGCTGGACGAGGAAGATCGAGCAAAGGATCTCGAACAAACCTCTCCGGCCGAGCGGCTGGCCATGGTCTGGCCGCTCACCGTAACGGCCTGGACCTTCAAAGAGCGCGGCTTTGCTCAATCCCGATTACAAAGACATATTGTCCGCCTTCGACGAAGAGAAGGTTGAATACCTGCTCGTGGGCGCCTATGCTCTGGCCGTTCACGGACTCGCCAGAGC
>JALSSK010000141.1 GCA_026984335.1 Rhodothermales bacterium | reverse complement strand
AGCGCCCCGGGGTTCGGCGGCTTGCGAGGTGTCCACGTCCAGGCGCAGCCGCGCCGGTTGACCCGCGGCCAGCTTCGGGATCTGCTCGGCCTCTTCTTTCGGGATGCCGGCTCCCATGAAGACGGCGTCCACGCCGGCCAGCATCGCCCCGTAGATACAGGGCAGGCTGTAGCGTTTCAGCTCGCAGAGGAGGTTGATGCCGACGAAGCCGTCATGCCCCTCTTTGGCCAAAAAGACCTCGCTGAAGGCCGCCGCCGCCAAAATGCGCTGGGAACGACGGGTGGGTTTGAAGCGATGGATGGGCAACGACCGGTACGAGGTATGCTCGCCGATGCCGCCTTCCACGTAAAAGCGGTCCGTCAGATACCGGACGATCTCCTGATCGGGATAGGCCTGAAGGGCCCGGAGCCGCCCGACGGGATCGCCCTCCTGCAGTTCGCGCGCCACCACCGTGTCGATGCACGTTCCCGAGACGACGCCCATTTCCCCGAGTTGCGCCACGCGGCGGGCCAGCCGCCAGTTGGAAACGGCAATGCCCATCCCCCCCTGTACGATCGTGGGAGCGGGTCTACGAGAGGGGGAATGCGCTGCGTTCATCATCGGAGCGGAAAGGTGGGGCGAAGGGGGATTGGTCTTTCATAATACAACCGCCTCCGGTGCGCCGCCCCCTCATTGAAGACAAGCGTCTCTTCTTTTATTCTTTCTTCACAGTAGCGCGGCCTCCTGCCGGGCATCCTCTGCGAGCTACCGACACGAGGATTTTTTCCCGAGTCGCGCAACAAACTTACCAATCAATAAGTAAGGATGCCCATGACCTCTACCTCCGAACGCCTGCTCGATGCCGCGCAGGCCCTCGCGCAACAACGGGGCTTCAATGCCTTCAGCTTCCGCGACCTTGCGAACCGCCTGGGCATCACGAACGCGGGCATCCACTACCATTTCCCGAAAAAAGCCGACCTCGGACGCGCCCTGATCGCCCGGTATCGCCGAAACGTCGCCGAAGCGCTGACGGAGGTGGACCGAACGGCGGGCAGCGCAACGGACCGGCTCAAGGGGTTCATTGCAAGCTACGCCGACGGCCTCCGAAAAGAACGCCTCTGCCTGGGGGTCATGCTGGCTTCGGAGACGGTTACGCTTCCCGACGAGGTTCAAAGCGAGGTCCGGAGCTTTTTCGCCGCGCTCGAGGATTGGCTCACGCGCGTGCTCGAAGACGGGCGAACCGCGGGCGAATTCCACTTCGAAGGCGCAGCCGAAGACGAAGCCGCGCTCGTCCTCTCCACCGTCGAAGGCGCTATGCTGTCGGCGTGGCCCCTTCGGTCCGTGAAGCCGGTGCAGGCCCTCGCACGGTTCGAGACCGTGATGCAGCGCTTCCTGAACGGGCTCGCTCCCTCCTGAGACCACGGAGCGCCTCCCGCCGGAAAAAACAACGAAACGGCGCTGTTCTTCTCATCTCGAAACTTACCTACCGGTAAGTATTTTCGCCCGCGTTCCGTTCTCCAAGGCGGCGGAACGGCATCGGCAAACCATCGAGCGACTCGTCTACGTCTGCGCCTTCCACCTGCCCAACGGCGCGAGCGTGCTCTGCGTGATGGACGAAGACGAAAAGGGGGGATTCGGACCCCGGCTTGCGTTCCGGGAAACCTTTTATGACACGACCCCGGAGGAAGGCATACGCCGGCGAAACCTCAGTTGCCGGCATACCAGCCGACGGAGCCGTTGGGAACGCCGGTCGAGAGGACGAAGGAGCGTTTCGGCGGGCTGCTTCGCGTTTACGTCAGGCGCATGCGCGACCAGATCCTTTCTCCGCAGATGCAACGGCGGCTCATCGACGCTCAGCCGAGCGAGCAGGTGTTCGAGATCGACTCCGACCACGCGGCCTTCGTTTCGGCTCCGAAACGGAAGGCCGCAATCCTGCTGAGCCTGTCGCCCGTCCGGAGCCGTTCCGCACCCGCCGCGCCCCGAGGGCGGAGACCGCCGGCCCACGATCCCGCCCGCCTTTACGCCTCCGCCTCCAGGCGCTTCGCCGTATCGGTGAGCACGTCCACGGCGGCGTCGAGGTCGGCGCGGTGGGTGCGGAAGCAGACGGCGGCCATGCGCAGCGTGAACCGCCCGTCGAGGCGCGTGGTGCTGATGAAGATGCGTCCGTCTTTGTGGAGCGCCTCGACGAGCTTTTCATTGAACGCATCGACGTCGCCGCGCTTCGGAACGTAGCGGTACGTGACGACGGACAGGTCCGGCTCCGGCCCGACCTCGAAGCCGTTCACCGCCCGTATGCGCTCGTGGAAATACCGGGCGAGACGCATCTTCTCGGAGAGCGCGGCGCGGAACGGCGCGAGGCCGAGGGCCTGAAGCGGCAGCCACAGCCGGAGGCCGCGAAAGTGCTTGGTCAGTTCCGGCGAGAGGTTGGCGGGCGAGAGCTCCTCCACCGCGCCGAGTGTGTCCTGCATGTAATCCGCCCCGGCGGCGTGCGCGGCATAGAGCTTCTCCCGGTCCCGGACGATGAGCGCGCCCGTGCCGTACGGCAGAAAGAGCGTCTTGTGCGGGTCCATCACGAGCGAGTCGGAGGCGTCCATGCCCCGGAGGACGGCCGCGCCTTCGGGGCACAGGGCAAAGAAGCCGCCGTACGCCCCGTCGACGTGGTGCCACAGCCCGTGCGCCGCCGCGATCTGCCCGACGTCGGCGAGCGGATCGACCGAGCCGGTGTTCGTCGTCCCCGCCGAGCTGACGACCATCCACGGCGCGCGCCCGGCGCGCTCGTCCTCGCGGATCGCCGCTTCGAGCGCCGCCGCGTCCATCCGGTATCGCTCGTCCACGGGGATGCGGCGCCGGACCACGCGCCGGAGGCCCGCGAGGCGAAGCGCCTTGTCCACACAATGATGCGCGTGTTCGGTGAGATAGACGACGGCGCGGGGGATGGCGTCGCCTTCGAGGCCCGCATCGTCGCGCGCGGTGATGACCGCCGTCAGGTTGGCGAGGCTGCCGCCCGCCGAGAGGTAGCCCGCCGCCGTCTCGGGATAACCCGCGAGGCTGGCCATCCATCGGATGAGGAGGTTCTCGATCCGCACCGCGCCGGGGCTCGCGAAGAAGACGCTCGCATACCGGTTGGCGACGGCGGCGAGGAAGTCGCCGAGGGCTGCATGAAAGAGGCCACCGCCGGGGATGTATCCGAGGAACCGCCCCGACGTGGTGTTGATGCCCACGCCGTCCACGTGGTCGCGGATCAGGCCGAGCGCCGCCTCCGCGCCGATGCCCTCTTCGGTGATCGGCGCATCGAGGAGCGCGCGCCCCCGGTCCGGGCGGTCGAAGTAGGCGGGCGCTTCGGGAAGGCTTTCGAGGTACCGGTCGGCATAGGCGAAGATGAGCTTCGTGAGCCGCGCCCGTTCCCCGGCGTCGGGTTCGAGCGGGAGCGCCGCCCGTTCAAGATCTGCGAGGTTGTGCATGGGTTACTTCAGGGTATGCACCGTACGTGCGCCCGTTCCGTCGGCGCAAAGAGGTGCAAGGTGGCTCTTTCAAAATCAAGATTCCGCACGATCCCGATCCCCTTCCTCGGAGGCGCCGGACACGAGGCCCTGCGAAGCGCCCGGCAGCGAGCGCCTCACCCTCCGGTTCGGGTTTCCGCGTCAATACCGCCAGCTCGTCAGGTCGGCGCCGGGCGGGGCGCTCGCCTCGATGCGGCGGAGGATTTTCGGGACGTACATCGTGTTGTACCGCAAGCGCGAGATGGCATTGGGGTTCTCGTGATCGCCGTTCCAGCAGTGCTCGGCCCGGTCGCCGTAGTCCACCTCGCCGCCGTAGTACGGATCGGTGGTGCTTTCGAGGAAGTCCTCCATCAGATACAC
>JALSSK010000140.1 GCA_026984335.1 Rhodothermales bacterium | reverse complement strand
CGTGTACCAGTTGACCTGACACAGAAAGACGCCGGGAAACTGTGGCTGAAGCTCCCGGATCATCTGTCGGAAGTCGTTTCCGCCGTGTCCGTTCATCACCACGAGCTTCGAGATACCCTGCCGCGAGAGCGCGTCGACGACGTCGCCGAGGACGGCCGCCTGCGTGCTCGGGTTCATGTTCACGTCGAGCTTGACGTCGAGCTGTCCGGTGTTCACGCCGAAGGGGATCGTCGGCAATACGATCACCTTCGCCCCGCGCTCCCACGCCCGCCGGGCCGCCTCTCCGGCGATGTGGTCGCATTGGAGGGTGTCCGTCGCATACGGCAGGTGATAGTTGTGCGCCTCGGTCGCGCCCCACGGCAGGACGGCGACTTCGTACGGCGTGTCGCGGACCGTTTTCCAGTCCGCCTCGGCGAGAAGATATGGTCTCATGTGCGTTTCGGGATGGGGAGATCGCGCCGGAGGTCGGCTTCGGGAAGGTAGTGCCCTTCGACCTGTCGCGCCGCCGTTTCTGCGGCGTGGGCGCAGGCTTCGGGGAGGTCCCGCCCCTCGTGCAGCCGGGCCGCGAGGTAGGCCGCGAAGAACACGTCGCCGGCCCCCGTCGGATCGACCACGCGCGCGACCGGGGCGGCGGCGTACGGGAAGCGTCGCCCGGAGCGTTCATAGACGCATCCCCCTTTCCGCCCCTCGGTGACGACCACTTCGCGAAGGTCGAAACGCGTCATGAGCGACGGCAGGTCGAGCGCGAGCGCGGCCAGGACGGCGGCGAGTTCGTCCGGGTCCGCCTTCACGAAGCCGACGGCCGCGAGCGCTTCGGCCACGGACGGATCGACGTGCGGCTCGATGACGCCGTGGACGGCGCGGCGGGTATAGCCCTGAACGTCGAGGGCCGCGAGGGCGTCGTGGGCGGCGACGAGGGGCCAAAGGTCGGGGGCGAAGGCGTGCGGATGCAGGGGCCCGAGGTGGATGAGCCGGGCGTCCTCGAGCGCCGGGCGGGCGAGGGCCGCCGGGATCGGCGCGGCGGCGGCGGGCATCTCCTGCCGCCGGTCATCACCGTCCACCCGGTTGACGAAGCGCGTCGTCGCCTCGGAAGGGCCGACCATGCAACGGACGCCGCGTCTTTCGAGCACCGCGAGCATGCCCGCATCCCCCGCCGCAAGGTTGGTCACCACCGTCACCGGCAGGCCGTGGCGGCGATACGTGAGGCCGGCGTACGTCGCCACCCCGCCCACCTTCTCCACCGCCCGTCCCCCCTGAACGATGCGGTCGGTGGTGACCGAGCCGAGCACGACGGTGTTCATCGAGGAGCACGCTGAGTGGAAGGGACGGAGAGAAGAAACGGAACGTCGAGGAGAATGGGAAGCCGGAGCCGCGCGGGGCTCTTTTTTGCGGGCGACACATGCGAGAGCGCCGGACCTGTATGGGCGTTTGGATGGGTGGGTGTTTGGGTGGGTGAGCCTGGCGGTTGACGAATGTGACCCGAAGGCAAACCAGGGTCGCACGCGAATGCGAGCCCCCGGACGCAAGCGAATGCGAGCCCCTGACGCGAACCTCAAAAAATAACCGCTCCATAATCCCCATCACTATCTGAAATTCTTTAGATTCCCGGAAGCGTTCCCAGGCATCAGAGGCGCTTAAAAACGTCATAATCATGGGCATTTTCGACGCTCGAACCCGCTGCCGTCTTTGATTCCGACACCCGCTATTTCATGGACGTAACCCCCTGAAATCATGAAGACTTCGCTATCATTTCTGCTGGTGTTTTTGTTCTTCGCCGGAACGGCGCAGGCCCAGATTCTCATCAACGAGATCGACGCCGACCAGACCCTCACCGACGCCGCCGAATTCGTCGAACTCTACGACGGAGGAGCGGGCAACACCGATCTTTCGGGTCTCGTGCTCGTCTTCTTCAACGGCAGCGACGACGCCTCGTATGAACCCGTCTTCGATCTCGACGGCTTCACCACCGAT
The DNA here is from genome assembly GCA_026984335.1 of Rhodothermales bacterium. Taxonomy (GTDB): domain Bacteria; phylum Bacteroidota; class Rhodothermia; order Rhodothermales; family ISCAR-4553; genus JALSSK01. The sequence continues at coordinate 1,870 of JALSSK010000140.1, read as the reverse complement.
GCGAACGGCTTCTTCGTCGTCTGCGGCGACGCGGCGAACGTGCCGAACTGCGACCTCGAAGTCGGCCCCGGCACGACGAACCTCATCCAGAACGGGGCGGACGCCGTGGCGCTTTTCACCGGAGATGCGGTCGATTTCCCGAACGACACGCCGCTGACCACGACGAACCTCGTCGACGCCGTCGTCTACGGCACGAGCGACGCCGACGATGCGGGGCTCCTCGCCCTCCTCGAAGCCGGGCAGGCCCAGCTCGACGAGAACGCCACGGGCAACAAGGACACCGAGTCGCTCCAGCGCATCCCCGACGGCGCGGGCGGCGCGCGCGTCACCTCCGAGTTTCAGACCGCCGCCCCCACGCCCGGTGATCCGAACATGCCCACGGGCACGCGCGTGCAGTTTGAGACGGACAGCCGGACCGTCGCCGAGACCGACGGCGACGTCACGGTCAACGTGACGATCATGAACCCCGACGCGGTCAACGCCACCACCGTCGAGGTCGCCCTCACCGGCGGCACGGCCACGAACGGCGACGACATCACGCTCTTCTCCACCGAAACGCTCACCTTCCCCGCCGGAAGCGCCGACCCGCAGTCGTTCACCGTCACGGTCACGGACGACATGGACGTCGAGGGCACGGAGACGCTCGAATTCACGCTCCAGAACCCCATGGGCGGCGACATGGCCGCCGTTGGCGCGCCCGGCCTGTTCACGCTCTCGATCACCGACGACGACGGCGGCCCCCCGCCCCCGCCGCCGGACGTGGTCATCAACGAGATCGACGCCGACCAGACCGGCACGGACAATGCCGAGTTCGTCGAGCTCTATGACGGCGGCGTGGGCAATACGGCCCTCGACGGCCTCGCGCTCGTCTTCTTCAACGGCAGCGACGATTCCTCCTACGAACCCGCCTTCGACCTCGACGGCTTCTCGACGAACGCCGACGGTTTCTTCGTCGTCTGCGGCGACGCCGCCAACGTGCCGAACTGCGACCTCGAAGTCGGCCCCGGCACGACGAACCTCATCCAGAACGGCCAGGATGCCGTCACGCTTTTCCAGGCCGATGCGGTTGATTTCCCGAACGACACGCCGCTGACCACGACGAACCTCATCGACGCCGTCATCTACGGCACCGACGACGGCGACGACGCCGGGCTTGCGCCGTTGATCAACCCCGGCGAGCCGCAGCTCAACGAGAACGCCACGGGCAACAAGGACACCGAGTCGCTCCAGCGCTTCCCCGACGGCTCCGGGGGCCCGCGCAACACGAACACGTTCATCACGGCGCCGCCCACGCCCGGCGAGGCCGGCCCGATGGAAGCGCCGCCGACCACCCTTCAGTTCGCCTCTTCCGGCGCGACGGTGCTCGAAGGCGAGGGCTTCGTCACCTTCTTCGTCACCATCACCAACCCCGACGCCGCCAACGCCACCACGGTCGACGTGGTCTTCACCGGCGGCACGGCCACCAACGGGCGGGACATCGGGCGCTTCGACTCCGTGACGCTCACCTTCCCCGCCGGAAGCGACGACCCGCAGCCGTTCACCGTGGCCGTCGAGCCCGACTTCGACGAGGAGGGGACGGAAGTGGCCCAGTTCGCGATCATCAATCCCATGGGCGGCAATATGGCGCGGCTCGGGCTGCCGAGAGGCTTCGCCCTCACCATCATCGACGACGACGTCCCGCCGCCGCCGGTGCTCATCAACGAAATCGACGCCGACCAGACCTTCACCGACGAGGCCGAGTTCATCGAACTCTATGACGGCGGCGTGGGCAACACCTCGCTCGACGGCCTCTCGATCGTGCTCTTCAACGGGAGCGACGACGCCTCCTATGCCGCCTTCGACCTCGACGGCTTCTCGACGAACGCCGACG
>JALSSK010000139.1 GCA_026984335.1 Rhodothermales bacterium | reverse complement strand
TGGTATTAGAGCCATATTCAGAACGATTCCCACTATCGCCAATATAATCAATAACTTGGAAAGAAACTTTTGCTGTCCTGTCATCGCAAGGATCCACCCAACCGGACCTGCAAGTGCACTGCCTACCCTACCTATAAGCAAAATCCACAGAACACTCCATGAGGCCAGATAAGCTTCTCCGAAGAGTTGCAGGGCAAAGCGCCCGAAGAACAAGAATCCCAATACAACAAGCAAGCTAAACCCGGCCGCTCCCAAAGCCGTCAATGACACCGTCTTTTGCAGCGCCGCGCGGTCCCCCTGCGCATGATACGATGAAATCATCGGCGCGGCAATGGTGTTCGCTGCAACTAAGCCAAACTCTGCAATCATGGTGAGTTGGACCGCCGCATTATATAGCCCGACCTGCGACACGTCCATGTAGTATCCCAGCATGATGACGTCGATCCTTCCCATAACCACCTGCATCGATGCTACGAGGAGATAAGGTAAGGATTCCATAAAGAGCGTGCGCGTATGATATTCCGGAGACGCCTTCTTGACCGTCGGCGGCAAAGCGCGCAAGAGCAACCATGACCCCAGGGCGAACGCTCCCCCCACTGCCACCAGTCGCGCGATCAATGCATATTCAGGGCCTGATTTTCCTCCGAGGTGGAAAAAAAAAAGGACCCCGAGCATGGACACGGGGACCAGAATATTCTCCGGAAAACGCGCCGCCACAATCCGGCGAAGTGCCCGCAAGGCCTCTTGACGCAATCCCGTCATCACGAGGAGCGGCACGAGCAGCAGCCCAATTTGCCACGACCGCCTCAACGCAGGCTCCATCCCATCGCCAAAGAAGTAAAGAATCACTTCTCCCACGGCCAGAATGAGGAGGCTGCTCCCAAGCGCAATTCGGTTCGAGCCCGTGAGCACGCCGCGCAGGCGGGCCCAGGCGCTTTCCGTATACAAAGCGGCCACATACCGGAGCACCACCGTGTCCAGACCGAGCTTGCCCAGAATCACCAGCATGCTGACGGATGCGACCACCAGCGCATAGATTCCATACCCTCCTACAGTCAGCCATCGAGCCAGAACTATCTGAACGATGAAGTTGAGCCCGCGAGCCGAAACGTTGAGCACAAATGCAGAACTCGCGCCCCGCACAAAGGTCTCGACCAGCCCTTTCCCACGCTTCCTTTCCGGCACGTCGTCATTTTGCATAGTTTAGCAGAAACGAACGTGGAGTAAGAAGCACATTGGAAGGGCACTGACAACGCATATCCGGCTTTGTCTTAAACGACACCCGATTCTTCCTTCGAAGCCTCGTTCCAGACCACGCGGGGCATGATCATGTCGACGTCGATGAGGTCTTTGTACTTCCTCACCTGTTCGAGCATCTCGGCGAGCACCTCGTCGGTCATGTAATGCGGCTCCAGGCCCAGTTCGAGGAGACCGGAGTGGTCCGGGTTGTAGTAGTGCTCTTCGGGCTCTTTCCGGGGGTTGGGGATCGACTTCGCCTGAACGTCCAGCCCCAGCTGACGGCCCACGCGCACCATCCGGTCGGCCAGCTCGTTCACCGAGAAGGTTTCCGTGAACTGGTTGAGCACGCGCAGTTCGCCCCGGTCCACGGGGTTGTTCATCGCCAGGTCGACGCACTGCAGCGTGTCGTTGAGGTTCAGATACCCGCGCACCTGGCCGCCCTTGCCGTAGACCGTCAGCGGCACGCCGGCGACGGCCTGCACGAGGAAGCGGTTGACGAGCGTGCCGAAGATGTCGTCGTAGTGGAAGTTCGGCAGCAGGCGCTCGTCGAGGTCGGACTCGGGCGTCGAGAGGCCGTAGACGGGGCCCTGCATGAGGTCGGTGACGCGGAGCCCGAAGGTGCGCACGTAGAACCAGAGCAGGTCGGTGTCGAGCACTTTCGTGGTGTGATACAGGCTGCCGGCCTGCCGGGGGAAGAGGAACGTGCCCTTGCGTCCCCGGTGCTCGATCTCGATCCATCCTTCCGGGATGTCCACGTTCGGCGCGCCGTATTCGCCCATCGTGCCGAGCTTGATGATGTGGCAATCGGGCGCGTGTTCGAGCACCGCCCAGATGACGTTGAACGTCGCGTTGAGGTTGTTGTTGAGCGTCTGGTGCGCCTCGTCGTATCCGATCATCGAATACGGCGCGGACGGCTGCTCGGCGTAGTGGACGACGGCCTCGGGCCGGAACTCCTCGAAGAGCCGTTGCATGAACCGGTAGTCCGTGCAGTCGGCGATCTCCACCCGGATCTTATGCCCCGAGATCGCCTCGAACAGTTCCGCGCGTTTCTGCAGGTTCGGGTTCGGCATCAACGCCTCGGACGACGTCTGCCGGGCGATCAGACGCCTGAGATAGTTGTCCACGACCACGACGTCGTGTCCGCGCGCGGCGAAGTGCATGGCCGTCGGCCATCCGAGATAGCCGTCGCCTCCGAGAATGATTACACGCATGCTTGAGCCTCCTCCATTTCCGTCAAAAGATTGTGCTCGATGAGATACGCCCGCAGGTCCTCTTTCGTCATGGCGGGCACTACGGACGAATTATACGCTTTCACGAGCCCCTGCCCGTCCATGCCGGGATAGACGTACTCGATGTCCTCGTAGACCGACTTGAACGCGGGCAGGGCCACATAGTAGTCGGGTAGTTCGATGGTGCGCCGGATCTCTTCCTCGTTGACGAGTTCCTCGTACAGCTTTTCCCCGGGCTTGCTGCCGATGACCGCGATCTCGACCTCGTCCGGCGCGAAGCCGTGGCCGGGAGCGAGCACTTCGATCATCACCTCGGCGAGGTCGACGATGCGGACGACCGGCATCTTGGTGACGAAGACCTCGCCGCCCCGGGCCATGAAGACGGACTCCATCACGAGGCGCACGGCCTGTTCGAGCGTCATGATGAAGCGCGTCATGCGGCGGTCGGTGAGCGTGACGGGGCCGCCCCGGGCGATCTGCTGTTTGAAGAGCGGAATCACCGAGCCGCGCGAGCCGAGCACGTTGCCGAAGCGGGTGGAGGCGAAGATCGGGCCCTTGCCCCGCTTGCACGCGTTGGCCGCCGTCATCAGGCGCTCGCCCATCAGCTTCGACGTGCCCATGACGTTGGTCGGGTTCACGGCTTTGTCGGACGAGGTGAAGATGACCCGTTCGACGCCGCCTCGCGTGGCGGCTTCGATGACGTTCTGCGTGCCGAGGATGTTCGTCTGGATGGCGTCGCCGGGCGAGTGCTCGCAGAGGATGACGTGCTTGAGGGCCGCCGAATGGAGGATGATGTCGATGCCGTCGGCCCGCTTCACGAGACCGTCGCGGTCGCGCACGTCGCAGAGATAGAGGTTGATGTGGCCGCAATCCCGGAACTCCTCTCCGAGAAAGAACAGCTCACTCTCATTGTTGTCGATACCGACGATTTCCAGCGGATCCTCCCGCACGACCTGACGCAAAAGCTCGCGCCCGACGGTGCCGCACACACCGGTGATGAGGACGCGCTTGTTTTTCCAGGGGGTCTGTGTCATTCGTTAACTACCTGTGCTTGTGGATGCATTCATCCGTCTGGCGCTTGCCCGGAACGGCGGCGGAAGAACCAGGCGAGGACGTAAAAAAATTGACGGGCATGATACCAGGCGATGCGCCTGGGTTTGTCGATGTGACGCAGCCGTATGGGCGTCTCGGTAATCCGCCCTCCGAGGGAAAGTACTTCTAAGGAGAAGACTCCGCAAATGCAAGCCCCTTTTAATTTGAGCCTGCGGGCAAGTTCGGTGCGCAACGCCCGGAAGCCGGTTCCGGAGTCGCCGACGGGTCCTTTGAGGCGGGCAAGCCCCGTCAGGAGCGCTTCGGAGGGCCGGACGATCCGCCGG
>JALSSK010000138.1 GCA_026984335.1 Rhodothermales bacterium | reverse complement strand
CGGATCGTCGGTCCGATACGAGAGGTCGAAGTTCATGTACTGAAGCAGCCGGATCGCGTGGATCGGGCCGTACCGTTCGGGCCGATAGCCGAGGAGCCGGAATTCGAAGGGGAGGTCCCTGTCGTCGAGCCGGTCGAGGTAGGCGTTGACGCCGTCGGCGTACCACGAGACGATGTCACGCTCGACGCCGCCTTCGGCCATGATGGCGTCGAGGGCCCGCTGCGCGCCCCACTCCATGCCGGTGCGCCGGAGGAAGCGATCCGTTTCCAGCGAGGCAGGCCCGAAGACCTCCGCAAGTCGCCCGGCGGCCACACGCGGGATGAAGTCGAGCTGGAAGAGCCGATCCTGTGCCGTAACGTATCCGTGGGCGACGATGGCGTCGTGGTCGTTCTCGGCGAAGATGTGGGGGACGCCGCGCGCGTCGCGGAGGACCGTGACCGGGGCTTCGAGCGAGGGGAGGTCGAGGGTCTGCTCCGGCGGAAGCTCCGCGTGCCGCGCCGTGCGATAGAGGCCGTCGAGCGGATCGAGGAGTTCCCCGAGCGCCGGGATCCCGGCGACGGAGGTCGAAAGAACATGGACCACGCCCCCCGAGAGGACGAGCAAAAAAAAGAGGGAGAGCGTGCGCTTCATTAGCCGAGGTGCGTTATGGATTTCCAGGGGCCGCGGCTCGGATCGTCCGGCTCGATGCGGGGCGTCTCCGCGAGTTGCTCCGGCGCGATCAGCCGGAGCAGTTCGTCGGCGGCGTTGGCATAATCATGAGCGCCCCGACTGTGCGGAGCGTGTTCGAAGACGGTCGAGCCGTCGTCGTGGGTGACGGAGAGGCTCGTGCTCGTCCGGATAATGGCGTTCATCACCCGGTCCCCGTACCGCCCGCGGAGATACTGCCGATACGCGCGGTGATTCCGCTTTCGGGCATCGACCATCGTGAAGAGGAAATGGGGCGGGTGGAGGGTCGGGTTGAGCTTCTCGCGCACCATCATGGCCGTCTGGAACGTCTGCTCGCCTCCGAGGATCGGCTGGTATTCGGGCATGACGGGAATGAGCACGTGCCGGCTCGCCACGAGGGCGTTGAGGCTGTACACGGTGATGGCGGCGGCGGTGTCGAAGAGGATGGCGTCATAGTCCGGCGCGTCCTCGATGGCCTCCTTGACCCACAGCACGTCGGTGGGTTTGTTCAGCTTGCGCATGGCCTTCGAAAGCATGCTGGACGACGGGAGCACGTCGAACGCCGTCCGCTGCTGTACGGGCAGATCCTTGAGCGTGCGCTCGGGATCGAAGAGCATGAGCGACGAAGCTTCCACCGGCGGTTCCGGCAAACCCACCATCCGCGTCAGGAAGCTCTGAGGGTCAAGGTCTATGACGAGGGTGCGGTATCCGCTCAGCCCCAGAGCGGCGGCCAGGTTGATGGTCGAGGTGGTTTTCCCCGTGCCGCCCTTGTGATTGCAAATGGCGAGAACGATCATGCCGGTGGTTTTGACGCTAGAACGAAGAGCCCGCAAATTACTCCGCCGTCGCTCGTCTGTCAAATGAAGATGACCGGCGAAGATTGCCGGGCGCTCCCCCCTACGAACCCCGATTTCTTGACCGCCCTTCGAAAGATCGTCCGATCCCCCGCCCTCCTCACCGGTCTTGCCCTCGGCCTGAGCTTCCCGCCGCTGCCCTTCCCTTTCCTCGCATGGGTCGCTTTCGTGCCGCTCCTGCGCCGGTGGGATCGCGCGCCGTCGGGGAGCCGGATGCTTCTCGAAGCCTATCCGGCGTTTCTGCTCACGTACGCCGTCGCATTCTCCTGGCCGCTCTTTCACGCCCTGCCCGAGGCCGCGCTCGTCTCCGTCACGCCGCTTCTCGCGTTGCCGCTGATCATGGCGTTGCCGGTGGGGGCGTCGGCGCTCGTGCGGAGGCGGCTCGGTCGCGGCGCGGGGCTCACGGCTCTCGTCGTGTTCTTCCTCGTGATGGAAGGGGCCCTGAGCCGGGGACCGTTCGCGTTTCCGTGGTCGCTCGTGGGCCACACGCAGGCGGAGGCGTTCCGCTTCAACCAGTTTGCCGAATGGACGGGCACGCCGGGCCTTTCGCTCTGGGTGTGGCTCCTCAACCTGGCCGCCTTCGCGCTCGTCCGTCCCCGCGCTTCCCGCCGCGCACCGTGGGCGGCCCTCGCCCTCCTGCTCGTCTTGCCTTTCACCTTCAGCCAGTGGCGACGGGCGAGCCTCCCGCCCCCGGACGGGTACGCCGCCGTGGGCCTCGTGCAACCCGCGCTCCCGCCGCGCGCGTGGGCCGACGTCCACGACGCCGCGCGCGTGGATACGCTCCTGGCCCTCACCGAGCCCCTCTTCTCCGACGACGCGCTCCGGCCCCGCCTCGTCGTCTGGCCCGAGACGGCGCTCCCCGTCTTCCCGGACCCCGCCCGGCGGGACGCGCTCCACGCAAGGCTGCAGGCGTTCGTCGAGCGGCACGATGCGGCGCTCCTCACCGGAGCCGTGACCCTCGCGCCCGACGGCGACGCCTATCAAAACTCGGCGCTCCTCTTCCGCCCGCGCCGCTCGCCGGACCGGTACGACAAGGTGCGCCTCGTCCCGTTCGCCGAATACGTGCCGTTCTCCGACCGTTTTCCGTGGCTCCGATCGCTTTCGGCTCCGGCGGGCGGCGTCTCCGGCTACCGCCCCGGCGCGTCCCCCCGCGTGCTCCACGCCGGCGACCTGACCTTCGGCGCGCTCATCTGCTTCGAGAGCATCTTCGGGAACCCCGCGCGGTCGTACGTCGAACAAGGGGCGGATTTTCTGGCGACGATCACGCAGGACGGGTGGTGGGGCCGCACGCCCGGGTACCGCCAGCATTTTGCCTTCACGAAGCTCCGCGCCCTCGAGACGCGGCGGGCCCTCGTGCAGGTCAGCGTGACGGGCGTGAGCGGCCTCATCGGGGCTGACGGCGCGGCCCGGTTCGAGGTCGGGTGGATGGAACGGTCAGCCCGAACGACGCTCGTCCCTCTCCGCTCGGGTGAGACCTTCTTCGCCCGCCACGGAGACCTCGTGACACCGCTCGCCCTTTTCGTCGCCCTCCTCCTCACCGCCCTGACCTTCCTCGAGACGCGCCGCATGCGCCTCCGGAAGGAACGCCATCGCCCCTGACCACCCGCTTCTCCCCGTCCTCATGCGCCTCAACGTTCCCCTCGTCCTCGCTTCCGGCTCGCCCCGGCGCAAACGGCTCCTCGAACAACTCGGGCTGACGTTCACGGTCCACCCCAATCCCGCCGAAGAAGTCCTGCCGGAGGGCGTCCCCCCGTCGGAGATCGTCGAAACGCTCGCGCGGGAGAAAGCCGAGCCCATCGCCCGGCTCCATCCGGAGGCGCTCACGCTCGGAGCCGACACCCTCGTCGTGCTCGACGACGACGTGCTCGGCAAGCCCCGCGACGCCGCCGCGGCGCGGGCGATGCTCCGGCGGCTGAGCGGCCGCACCCACACCGTCTTCACCGGCATCGCGCTCGTCCATCCGTCCACCGGGCGAAGTCGCGCCGCGCACGAAGCAACCCGCGTGACGTTCGCCCCCCTGAGCGACGACGAGATCGCGGCCTACGTGGCCACCGGCTCGCCGCTCGACAAGGCCGGCGCCTACGGCATTCAGGACGACACCGGCGCGCTCTTCATTCCCCGCATCCACGGCGACTTCTTCACCGTCATGGGCCTCCCGCTGCACCGGCTCTACCGCCTTTTGCGCGATGAATTCACCGACCTCATCGACCAGGCTTCGTAACTTTGTTTTTCTTACGCTCTTCCTTCCCGAACCAAAGACCCCCGGCCTGAAACGATATCTGTGATCGCGGAGACGGGTCGTATATTTCTCCCTCATGCCCCGAGCTTTCGAAGACCTTAGAGTGCTTTTGATCCAGGCGCGTTCGTCCGAAGAGATGGAGCGACAGGAGCAGGAGTGCTTCCTCGAACGATGCCGGCTCCGCCCCGATCAGCTTCGCTCCGCCAACGTCGTGCGCGACCGCATCCACGCCGGGCTGCTCGACGGAACCGACGCCCTGATGATCGGCGGCGCCGGCGAGTTCTCCGCAACAAAGGACTACCCGTGGATGGAAGACCTGCTCGCGCTCTGCCGCGCCGTGACCGAGCGCGACTTCCCCACGTTCGGCTCATGCTGGGGCCATCAGGTCATCGCCCGCGCGCTCGGCGGAACGGTCATCCACGACAGCGACCGGGCCGAGATGGGCTGTCATTACGTGGAACTGACCGAGGCAGGGAAACGCGACACCCTCTTCCGCGATTTTCCCCACGCCTTCCGCGCCAATATGGGCCATCACGACCGCGTCTCCGAACTTCCCGATGCCGCCGTGGAACTGGCTTTTAACGCCTCACAGCCGAACGAGGCCTTTCGCATCCGGGGCAAAGCCGTCTACGGCACCCAGTTCCACAGCGAACTCGACTCTCGGCGGGAGCGCGAACGACTCATCACCTATCGCGAATATTACCGAGAGGAGATGCCCGACGACGAGACCTTCCAACGCGTGCTCGACTCCCTCGCCGAGACCACGGAGGTGGACCACCTCCTGCACGACTTCCTCGTCAAGTTCGTCGTGATGGGCCTGCGATAATCGCCCCGCTGTCATTCCGGCCCCTCAAAACCCGGCTCTCTCCAGGCGCCCCCTGTCATTTTTGCATGGGCATAGTGTTTTTTTTGCGCCTCATGACCGGCGGAACCCCCAGGTTCCACCACAACGATTTCTGCCGTGTATCGACCAACCATCTCGTTGTGAGGTATGCCATGAGAACGTTGAGCCGGTTCTTTTTCCTCCTCTTGCTCGTCTTCACGCTCGGAACCGGGAGCGCCGAGGCGCAGATGACCCCGGACACCCTCGCCGCGCGCGTGCCCGAGTGGGCCCAATACGTCGGGGAGCAAGTGACGAAGGAACTCGATTCTCCGGACCCGGGCGTGCGGGCGGCGGCCATGCAGCACCTGGCCTATTTCGCCAGCTTCTACGGCCGCGCGCTCGACCTCAGGGCGGCCGTCCCGAAACTGCTCGAGAGATACGAGAACGAGCATGGCGAACGGAACCGCCTCTTCGCGCCGGCGACCCTCCACGCCATCGGCGACGAGGACGCCATGCAGAAGATACGCCACCGCGTGACGTTCGAGGAATCGCCCACGATCCAGCTCGTCACGCTTGCCGCGCTCATGGATCACTACGGCCCGGCCACGTTCGAGGGCGACCGGGAGACGGCTCGGCCGGCCAAAGAACTCTTTGACTATTACACCCATCCGCGCGTGATCGGCTGCCCGCCGGGGGTGCTGCATCCGGAGCAGTGATGCCCGCGTCGAGGCTCACCACGTGAGCGGCGGGAGCACGTCCTTCTGGAGCGCGCACATCTCGTCGATGAGGTTGACCGCGGCGCGGTACGAATGGCACGTGGGTTCGAGCAGAAGCGCCTGGAGAAGCTTGTTCTTCGACCGTTCCTCGAAAGCCTCGACGAGCAGCCGGTTGATGCTCGTCTGCGCATGGAGCAGGCCGAGCACGCCTTCGGGCAGCCGGGGCATCGGCGTCGGGTGCAGCCCCTCGCCGTCGGCGCGGGCGGGCGTCTCTACCACGGCGCCCTCCGGAAGCCCCGGCACGTAGCCCCGGTTCGGCACGTTGACGGCGTCGAGCTCGCGCGGCTCGCCGCAGAAAACACCCTCGATGATCGGGACGGCAAGTTCGCCGGACGCTTCGACCGGCCCCTCCGCCGTGAGCGCGCTTCGATCCGGGCGCAGGCGCGGCAAGGGACGCTCGGGAAAGAGCGGCACGTCGGTGGGGTGCTCCTGGAGGTTATAGATCCACGTGGGCGTCTCGCCCGTCTCCCACGGATGCCCCCCGACGGGATCGTAGAAAAACTGAAGGAGGCTGCTCCCGAGGAATTCCTCCGCCCATCGGAGGTACTCGCCGATGTGGTTCGCGCCGGGCGAGGGGTACAACCCGTAGACGCGGAAAAGAATGCGGCTGAGGGCGATCTCGTCCCACTCGGCCAGCCAGTGCGCCGCCCGCTCGCGCTCGCGGAGCTTCGGATAAAGGTCCTCCCCCGTCTTCCGGTGACGGAGCGACTGAAACCACGTGAAGTGGTTCAGCCCCGAGGCGCGCGCCTCGAGATCCGCCACGTCCATGCCGAGGAAGTGCGCCACCTGCCCCATCCCCTGAAAGACGCCGTGACACAGCCCGACGAGGTTCACCGAAGAGAGGCGGGTGATCGCTTCGCAGAGTTTGGTGAGCGGGTTCGTATAGTTGAGCAGCCAGGCGTCGGGACAGACGCGTTCCATCGCCCGGGCGATCTCGAGCGTCGGCCCCATGTTTCGGAGCGCATGAAAGAGTCCCCCCGGCCCTCCGTTCTCCCCGTAAATCTGCCGGAAACCATGCTTGCGCGGCACGTGGAAGTCCATCGCCCAGTAGAAATAGCGCCGGATCTCGATGGCCGTCACCACGAAGTCCGCGCCTTCGAGCGCCGCTTCGAGATCGGTCGTGTGCGTGATCTTGGGCGAGCGCCCCAGCCGTTCGGCCACGGAATCCGCATAGCGATGCATGGCGGGCAGGCCTTTTTCGCTCACGTCCATGAGCGTGATTTCGAGGTCGCGGGCGCAGACGGGATCGCTGAGGAGGATGTCGCGGATAGTCGCCGGGCCGAACTCCCGGCTGCCCGCGCCGACGAGGACGATTTTGAGCTTCATGGCATGATGAGGTTAGTGCCGGAAAACGACGATGAGGCTCACGAAGCCAGGTGCGCGGTCCGGGCGATGCGAATGGCGCCCAGGGCGCTCAGCGTCGAGAAGGCGATGAGGAGAATGCCCACGAGCGGTTTGCCCAGGACGAGGTATCCGACCCCCAGGAGGGCCGAATAGATGAAGAACACGCCGAGGAACCAGCCCATCCACTTTTGCGAGGCCGTCATGTCCGCCTGCACCTCCGGACACCGGGCGGCGACCGGCCCCCACCACCCGCCGGGGCGCACTTTCCGGTAAAAATGGTCGAGCTTCTCGTCCGGCGCGGGCTTCGTCTTCAGCGCGACCACCACCCAGACGAAGGTGCAAAAAAGGAGGATGAAGACGGCCCGGATGAAGTTGTATTCTTCGCCGTAAAACGTATCGACTGCCTGCACGAGCGCGTCGGGCAGCAGGCCGATCTTTTCGAGGAGCCGCGCCGCGAGAAAACCGTTGGCGATGGCCACGGATCCGACCATCGCGCTGATCTCCGCCCACGCGTTGACGCGCCACCAGTACCATCGGAGCAGCAACACCATCGCCATGCCCGCCGTCAACTCGATGATATAGATCCACGCCCGTTCGATGGATTCCATCTGCCATGCCGTCAGCGCCGCGATGACGACGAGGATGACCACCGCGACGCGGGAGGCCAGCACATAGTGGCGAGCCGTCTCATGTTTTCGAAGGAAGCGTTTGTACACGTCCGTGACGAGGTACGAAGCGCCCCAGCACAGGTGCGTGTCCATCGTGCTCATGAACGCTGCGAGGAAAGCCGCCACGAGCAGCCCCCGGAGCCCCGCCGGCATCATCTTCGCGATCATCATCGGATAGGCGAGTTCGGGATCGGCGGCCAGATGCGGGGCCGCAGTGCTCATCGGGAAGATGATGAGCGAGCCGAGACCCGCGATGATCCACGGCCAGGTCATGAGCGTACCGGCGAAGGCAAACCAGAGCGCCGTCAACGTCGCCTGCTTGTCGTCTCTCGTGGCGAAGAGGCGCTGGGCCATGTAGCCTTCGTTTCCGCTCCGGGTCCAGAGCACGAGGATCAGACAGAGGTAGGAGAAGAACTCGAGCGGGCTGATGTGGGCGGGGTTCGGCACGAGGTCGAGCGCGCCCGCCGGGGCGTCCGAGAGCGCGCTTATTTGCCGCACCATCTCGACGGGTCCGCCGACCTCATAGAGGATGATGCCGGCCAGGACGAAGGACCCGATGATGCCGACGGAAAACTGGAGGAAATCCGTAGCCACGACGCCCCAGAGGCCTGAAGCGATGGTATATACGAGCGCCATCGTGACGCACACGGTGAGGGTGAGCACCGGCCCCCAGCCGAGGAGGATGCGGCTGAACTTCACCATGGCGAGCATCACCCATCCCATGATGACGCAGTTCCGCAGCACGCCCTGATAGATGGCCGTGAAACCCCGCAGCGCCGAGGCCGAGCGCCCGCCGTACCGGAGCTCGATGAACTCGGCGTCGGTGATGACCTCCGCCCGCCGCCACAGCTTGGCATAGAAGAACACCAGCAGGATGATGCCGGCGGCCTCGTACCACCACAGCCAGTTCGCGTAGATCCCCTGCTGCCGGACGAGTGAGGCGGCGGCCAGCGGCGCGTCGGAGGCGAACCACGTGGCGGCAATGGACGTGCCCGCCAGCCACCACGGCAAGGTGCGCCCCGCCACGAAATACTCCTCGATGCTCTGTCCTGCCCTGCCGGTGAACCACAGACCGAGCGCAAGCGTGATCACTCCATAGGCTGCAATGACGATCCAGTCAACCGCGACGAGCTGCATAGACGAGGGGCTTCGGGTGAGCGTGAGGGCTTCGGAACGGCCTCGGTGATCCGGCGCGAACGAAGATAATGAAAACGATACCATCACGCCAGGCGCACGGAAAAAAGACCCTTGCGCAGATCTCCGACCCGGCCCGACTCCCGCGTCCCGGGCTCCTTCAGCACGCCGCCGTCAACGAAGCTCGACGATCTCTTTCCGCCCGTCCTCCTGCGTGATGGACAGGCTGTTGATCCGCCCGTCCTGCTCCTCTACGTAAATCTCGACGGGATGATAGATGAGGTGGTCGAGGTTTTCGACGGCAATCTCCAGAAGGTCGTCTTTCGGATCGTAGGTAATGCCGATGAGGGGCAGCCACTTCGTCTCCGGCTGCGTGCCGATCTCCGGCGAAAGCACCTGGATCTCGGCATAATCGACCCGTTTGTTCTGAATCATCTCCCGGGAGAACCGGTCGAAAAACGCTTCCCACGCTTCTTTCTCTAGTTTTCGGACGCTCATGCGTTCACCTCGTCTGGACATGGTTTCGGGAGGAAAAAGTCTTTGCCTAATGATATCTCTGGCGGAGCAGCACTTCATGCACGGCCCGGCGCGGAGTCGCTCGCACACTCGGACCATAGCCCATCCGGAGCACCAGTTGCGGCTGCCGCTCGCCTCCGATCACCTTGCGCACCTCGGCGCGGAGCGCATCCACTTCCACGGGTTGATTGAGGAACGAGGCGTACAGCCCCAGATCCCTGGCGCGGAGCAGGGCCCGTTCGAGCGCCTGTCCGGCGGTCAGCCAGGCGGGCGGCGTGTCGGCGCCGGTGCTGAGGACCAGCAGCGCGGGAGAGCCCTCGGCGAGTTGTCGATCCCGGGCGGCCCACCCTCGGCCCCCGTCGAAGGTGCGAATCATGAGGGGTTCGGCGTATGCGCCGGGCCCGGAGCGCCCCAGAGCATATCCGGGAATCCCGTCGCGGCTGTGGCTTCGCCCGGGATGGACCCATGAGGCCAGCTCCCGGCGGAAATGACGATCGCTCGCCTGCCGCCGGTCGCCCTCCGCGATCAGGTCGGCCAGGCGCTCCCGGTCCGCGCGTTTCCGGATCACGTGCAGCCGCGCGCCTTCCCGGGCCGCCGCCTCCTGCACCGCCTCGAGGTCCGCCTCCGGTATGGGTCTCGGCTCGAAGGGCCGCCGGTTCGTCCGCCGCTTCTTGATCGCCATGAAAAGCCGGTGTTCTTCCACGGACGCCTCGCGCCCGGGCCCGAAGCGCACAAAGGCCAGCAAGTCCGGGTCGTCGAGCTCCGGGAAGGTGTGCGTCGCGGGCACGAAGCCATAGTGGATCATGGCGATCCGAAGGTTGAAGAGCGCCGCCCCGCAACTCATGATGAGTTCGCGGTCTTCCGGGTCGAGGACGGCCAGCCCGCGCGTTCGGTCGGCGTAGAGCTCCAGTTCATCCCCGGCGATCTTGAAGAGCCACGGCTGCGTGTTGTGTCCCGAGGGGGCCAGCACCGCGTAATTCAGAAGAAACTTGAAGCGTTCTTCCGAAGTCCCCCGCCAGGGAAAGTCTTCCTCACGGACCATCCAGGGATCATCGAGGTTTTCCATGACACGATTCCGGATGCTGTCGGGCAAACGTGCGCCCTTCAAGAATAACGGCATGATATCGCGCACTTTGCCGTGTTTTCGCGGAAAAATGCTGTCGGGGAAACTCCCACAATAGGCGGGTCGGACGGGCGCCAACGAAAAAAGGCGGAGACGCCGAAGCGCCCCCGCCCTCTCCGCCCGGTTCGTCCGGATTCAGAGCGGCAGTTCCTTTTTGCAGAAGTACCAGTCCACACACTCGTAGCCCTCGTTCATCCGGGCTTCGGCTTCCTCGGCAGTGCCGGGCGGGGGCACGATCACCTTGTCGCCGGGATGCCAGCCTTCGGGCGTGGCGACGCCGTACCGGTCGGTCGTCTGGAGCGCCTTGACCAGGCGCAACACCTCGGGGATCGCACGGCCGTTGGTGAGCGGATAGTAGATCATCGCCCGGAGGATGCCCTTGTCGTCGATGACGAAGACGGCTCGGACGGCCGCCGTGTCGCTCGCGCCGGGCTGCACCATTCCATACTTGCTCGCGACGTTCATCGAGAGGTCGGCGATGATCGGGAAGGGCACGTCGATGCCGAACTTCTCCTTGATGTTGCGGACCCATGCCAGGTGGGAATAATTGCTGTCGATGGAGAGTCCGAGCAGGTCGCAGTTCATCGCCTGGAACTCCTCGTAGTGCTTCGAGAAGCCGAGAAACTCGGTCGTGCACACAGGCGTGAAGTCGGCCGGGTGTGAGAACAGCACGAGCCAGCGGCCCTTGTAATCGGAAAGCCTCCGGACGCCGTGCGTCGTGGGCGCTTCGAAGTCGGGCGCGGGTTCGTTCAGACGGGGAAACTGGATCGTCTGCCCGTGCGCCGTCGTGGTTCCGTTCTGGGTAAGTGTATCTGCCATGATGCAACCTCCAGTGTTTATTAAAGGGTTGACCTCTCCGGAAAAAGCGACTTCATACCCCGGAGAGTGAATAGTTTTTTATTCGGAAAAAAACACAGAAATGACTTTTTCGAATACGCTAATCCTCATGATCCGGTTCCTCATGGTTTTCATCGGCATCGTCGTCTGAAGTCGATACGGAAGTCGTGTTCGAGCGAATCTCCGGATGGTTGATAGTACCGCCGAGCGAGCCGGTCCATACCATGAGGCCGCTCGTCACGAGGGCGAGCGCGAGCGCCACCGGGGCCAGGCGCCGGTGCAGGCCCCGCAGGAACAGGGCCGCCAGCGACACCGCCCCGAGCACGAGGGCCGCGATGAACGCAAAGAGCGCCGCATCTTCGTGCGCTTCGATGAGACTTTCCGAGACCCCCGGCCCATGTTCGACGAGTTCCTCCGCTCCCTCCCCGGAAAAGTAAACGGCGATCGCCACGAGGCCCGTGAAGACGAAAAGCGCAAGGCTCAGACGCGCCATCTCGGGTTTCTTTCGCCACAGAGCGAAGGCAAGCAATACGGTTCCGAAAAGGATGCCGAGAATCGGAAGGTGGTTTAGAAGCAGGTGTATCTGGGCGGCATTCATTGCGATCTCCAGGGGTTATTTCGACATGTATTCCGGGTTATAAACGATGTCCTCGCCGGTAAAACGCTCGAGTTCGATGAGGTTGCGGTAGTACTCATGAAGGACATCGTAATAGCGTTTCTGGCTGTTGAGATACGTGCGCTGGGTATCGAGGAGCGTGAGCAGGTCGAGTTCACCCAGGCGGTAGCCCTCGCGGGTGCGGCGCATCAGCTCGGCGGAGCGGCGGCGCACCACCTGCTGATACCGTCGGATCGTGTGGAGACTCGTGTCATAGTTGTGCCACGCCTGCTCGATATCGTTCTTCATCCGGAGCAACACGTCCTGCCTGCGCCAGACCTGGTCCTGCTCCTGTGCCCGGGCCGTCTCGATCCGCCCCCTGTGGTTGAGAGGCAACCAGAGCGGCACGGTGAACCCGACCTGGAATCCGTAATTTCGATACCCACGGCCAAAATCCTGGGGATAGTACTGAAAATTTAGCCGGGGTAAAAGCGCGCTTTTCTCCTCTTTGAGCCGGACCCTCGCCGCCTCCAGATCCCGGTCCGCCGCCAGAAGCGCCGGCTGGGCCTTCAAGCGCGCCAGCACCGAGGCCTGATCGATCTCTACCGGAAAAAACCGGAGCGTGTCGGGAAAGCGAATGGCATAGCTCTGCTCGTCCGGATCCAGCCCGATGACGCGGAAGAGGACGTAGCGGGAGGTGTGAAGCACTTTCTCGGCTTCGGCCAGCTTGTTTTGCGCCTCGGCATGCTCGATCTCGGCTTTCATCAGGTCGATCTCGGCGGATTCGCCCACCTCCATCCGCGTCCGTACGGCGCGCATGAGGTCCTCCATGAGGCTCACTTCCTCCCGCCGCAAGCGCACCAGTTCGAGCGAATAGACCAGGTCGGTGTAGGCCCGTTTGACGGCGGCCCGAACGGTCCGCACGGCGTCTTCGACCTCGAGGGTGCGCGCTTGGCGTTGCGTATCGATCCGCCGCACCCGAAAAAAGCTCTGGAGCGGAAAGTCTATCGTCTGCGAGAAGCCCCATCGTTGTTCCGTGAACCCGCCGCCCCCGCCGGTGGGAATCCCTTCCCGGAAATAGGTGATCTCCGGGGCATGGAACCCGAAGGCCGTCCACCGTTCGCCCTGCTGCATTTCCACCTGACGGCGTTTCCGGTTGAGGAACGGGTTGTTCGCCAGGGCCGTCTCGATGGCGTCGTACACCCGCAGTTCCGGCCCCACTTCCGGCGCCTGGGCATGAAGCGTTCCGGCGGCGGGAAGGAGCCACATCAGCGCGAGCAGCATCCGCCACGCGCCGAGATCGGTCGTCGAAGTGAAAAACCTCTCCTTCATCATGCGCCTGTTCCTTGCGTCTGTTCGGTGATGTCCGCTTCGAGAAAAGGGTCCTCGCGCCCCGGCACGTGTGCGTCGCTTTCGAGCCGGTTGTAGATCGTCGGGAGGACGAGGAGCGTCAGCAGCGTCGCCGTGATGAGGCCTCCGATGACGACCGTCGCCAGGGGCCGCTGCACTTCCGAGCCGGGCCCGACGTTGAAGGCCATCGGGATGAAGCCGAGGCTCGCCACGAGCGCCGTCATAAGCACCGGCCGGAGCCGGTCGGCGCTGCCCCGGATCGTCGCCTCCCGTACGGAGAGTCCTTGACGACGGAGCTCGTTCAGGTGCGAGACGAGCACGATGCCGTTGAGCACCGCCACCCCGAAAAGCGCCACGAAGCCGATGCTCGCCGAGACCGACAGATACAGTCCCCGGGCGTAGAGCAGAAAGACCCCGCCGGAGAGCGCGAACGGGAGGTTGAGAAAGATCAGCCACGCATAGCGCATCTGGCCGAACATGAGGTAGAGCAGCCCGAGGATAATGAACAGCGAGAGCGGAACCACCACGTAGAGATGACGCATGGCGCGCTGTTGGTTTTCGAACGCTCCGCCGTATTCGATGAAGTTGCCGGGCGGGACGTCCAGCCGCTCCTCGATGGCGTTTTGCAGGTTGGCCACGTACGTGCCGATGTCGATGTCTTTCAGGTTGGCCCCCACCACGACGCGCCGCCACCCGTTCTCCCGAGCGATCTCGCGCGGCCCCTCCTGCGCCGTGATCGTGGCGAGGCGGCTCAGCGGAACGTCGTCTCCGCCGGGAAGGTGCACGGGCACATTCATCAGGTCCCGAAAGGTGCGGCGCAGGTGTTCGGGATAGCGCACGGTGATGTCGAACCGGCGCTGCCCCTCGAAGACCTCGCCCGCCGTCTGCCCGCCGATGCCCGCCTCGATGATCTGCTGCACGTCCTGCACGTTCAGTCCGTACGCCGCGATGGCCTTGCGATCGATCTCGATGTTCAGGTACGGCTGCCCGATGGACTGCTCGAGGAAGAAGTTGTCCGTCCCCGGAAGGTCCGGCAGGATGCGCGTGATCTCTTCACCGATGCGGTTGAGCACGTCGAGGTCTTCGCCGTAGACCTTCACCGCCACGTCGGACTTGACGCCGCTCGTCAGTTCGTCCACGCGCATGGCGATCGGCTGCGTGAAATTGTAGGAAAGCCCGGGCTCGGAGGTCAGAAAAGGGCGTATCTCTTCAATGATTCGGGCTTTCGTCATCCCCTTGCGCCACTGATCGCGGGGCCTGAGGATCACCCATACGTCGGTCTGGTGCACGCCCATCCAGTCGTTGGCCAGGTCCGAACGTCCCGTCTTCGGCACGACCGTGGCGATCTCGGGGATGTTGGCGACGAGTTGTCCCGCCAGCCGGTCGGCGTTCTCGACGGATTCCTCGAGCGTCACGCTCGGCATCCGCACCTCCTCGATGAGGATCGACCCTTCGTCAAGCTCCGGCAGAAACTCGGTGCCAAGCAGGGGTATGACGGCCATCGAGAGCGCAAAGACGACGAGCGACGCGCCGATGACCGTCCACTTCCGATCGAGGCTCTTTTCGAGGAAACGGCGGTAGCGGGGCAGCATCCAGTCGAGGACGTAGTTCTTCCGCACCCGCACGCCCCTTCTGAAAATGACGGCCGCCATCGCCGGGACGTAGACGAGCGCGAGCAGGAGTGAGCCGAAGACCGCCGTCGCCACGGTGATCGCCATCGGGCGGTAGAGGATGCCCTCCATCCCCTGGAACGTGGCAATCGGGACGTAGACCATCAGGATGATGAGCACGCCGAAAAAGATCGGCCGGGCCACCTCGTGCGCGGCTTCCCGGAGCACGAGGACGACCGGCCGTTTGCCGTCGTTCTCCTGAAGCTTGTGCACCATGTTTTCGATCATCACCACCGAGCCGTCGACGACCATGCCGAAGTCGATCGCGCCGAGGCTCATCAGGTTGGCGGCGAGGCCGAGTTCGCGCATGCCGATGAAGGCGAAGAGCATCGAGAGCGGGATCACCGAGGCCACGATGAGCGCGCCCCGGATCTCCCCGAGCAGGAGCAACAGCACCGCGATGACGAAGAAGCCCCCCTCGACCAGGTTCGTCGCGACCGTGTGCGTCGTGCGCTCGACCAGATCGGACTGATCGTAGAACTTCTCCACGCGGACGCCTTCGGGGAGTCCGGCGTTGACCTCCTCGATTTTCTCCTCGATGGCCCGGATGACCTCGCGGCCGTTGCCGCCCCGGATCATCATGACGATGCCCGTGACGATCTCCCCGCGTCCATCCTGCGTGACGGCGCCCTGCCGGAGCTGCCGTCCGAGCCGCACCTCGGCCACGTCGCGCACGTAGACGGGGCGCCCCGAAAGCTTGGTGACGATGATGTCCTCGATGTCTCCCAGATCCCGAATCTGCCCGAAACCGCGGATGATGTACTGCTCCCGATTGTGTTCGAGATAATTGCCCCCGGAGACGCTGTTGTTCTGGTCGATCGCCTCGATCACGTCGCCGAGTCCGATGTCGTAGACCCGGAGTTTCCCCGGAAGCACCACGACCTCATATTGCTTGACGAACCCGCCGAAAGAATTGATTTCCGTGACCCCGCGCACGGTCTTGAGCTGGGGCGCGACGAGCCAGTCCTGGATGCTCCGCAGTTCCGTCAGCGAGTGGCCGTCTCCCCGGACGACGTACTGATAGATCTCGCCGAGCGCCGTCGAAATGGGGCCGAGTTGCGGTGAAGAGACGCCTTCCGGCAACTCATCGACTACGCTCTGAAGCCGCTGGCTAACCATCTGCCGGGCAAAATATATGTCTGTACCCTCGTCGAACTCGACGGTAACCGCCGAGAGCCCGAACTGCGAGATCGAACGCACCTCTCTCACGTCCGGGAGGCCGTTCATGGTGGTCTCGATGGGGAAACTGACGAGGCGCTCGACGTCGTATGGCGAATACCGCCCGGCTTTCGTGATGACGAGCACCTGGACGGGCGTCACGTCCGGCAGCGAGTTGATGGGCAGGTGCATCAGTGCCTCGACGCCGCCGAAGGACATCAGCGCCACGAGCGAGAGCGCCACGTATTTGTGACGAAGGCTGAAATCTATGACGCGGGTGAGCATGGTCTCTTTCGATAGACGACGGCTTCCGGAGACGGGCGCACGCGCGCCGTCCGAAGAAAGCCGGGGGTTATTCGGCGTATTGCTCGAACCGGCCGATCGCTTTCAGGCTGAACACCTGGGAGACGGCGATCTGTTCGCCTTCCCGCAGCCCCTCGCCCACGATCACCTCGTCGCTCGTGATGCGGCTGACGGTGATGGGCCTCCGTTCGTACGTCGTCT
Organism: Rhodothermales bacterium; assembly: GCA_026984335.1. Taxonomy (GTDB): domain Bacteria; phylum Bacteroidota; class Rhodothermia; order Rhodothermales; family ISCAR-4553; genus JALSSK01. Next base: position 1,036 of record JALSSK010000138.1, on the reverse strand, counting down.
CGCTCTTCCTGACGAAAACGACGGGTTGCTCCCCCTCATACACCACCGCCGACAGCGGAATGCGGATCGCCTGCGCATCGGAGCCGATGCGGAGGGTCAGGCGCACGTTCTGGCCCGGCTTCGGCCACCCGCGCCGCGTCTTCACGCGGATGTTGACCGTCACCGACTTGTTCGCCGGGTCGAGGGCGGGGTTGATGGTGGTGACGGCGGCCCGCAGGTCCTCGCGCTCGAACGGCTGCCCGCCGACTCGCACGGGATCGCCCGGACGCAGAAGGGGCGCGTCTTCGGGCGAGACGAATCCTTTGACAAGCACCTCGGCGGGGTTGAGGATGGACATCATCGGGGCATACGCCTCTACGGACTGCCCCAGGTCGATGTCGTGCGCGTCGATGATGCCGGAAATGGGCGCGTGGATCGGCAGCACGGGACGCGTGGTCTCCCCCGCCGTCCACGCTTCGAGTTGCGCTTCGGCGATGTTGAGCGCGCGCAACCGGGCGTAGGCGGCGCTCACGGCGGCGCCGGCGCGGGCGAGGTCGGCCTGCGCCTTGTCGAGCGCGGCGCGGGGGCTGATCTTTTTCTCCACGAGCGTGGCCAGCCGCTCGACCTGCGAACGGCGGTACGTCTCTTCGGCGCGCGCCTGAAGGTATTCGGCGGCGAGGTTCGCGAATTCGAGGCTTTCGAGTTCGAGCAGCACCTGTCCCCGCCGCACGGGCTCGCCTTCGTTCGCCGTGACCCGCACCACCCGCCCGCTGATGGGCGCGCTCACCCGCGCGAAGAAGCCGGGCGCCGGATAGACCTCGCCGGGAAGGGCGACCGTGTAGCTCAGGGGCCGCAGCCGCACCGTGTCCGTCTCGATCCGAAGCTCGGCGGCCTGCTCGGGCGTCAGCTCGATCACCCGGACGTCGGTGAGGGAAACTCCGTCAGAAGAGGGCGGTGGGGGTGTGACCGGCGGCTCAGGCGGCTCGCCGCACGCGGCGAGCCCCAGCGCGAGAAGCCATCCCCCCCATACCCTCGCACCCATCCGTGTCGCTCTCAT